>NZ_JAMXWT010000013.1:0-82054 GCF_050958665.1 Microbacterium sp. gxy059
CGCCTGCTCGAGGTCGGGCTGCGAGAAGACGAACCCGGCCTCGAGCAGCCGCTCCGGCAGCACCCACCTGCTCTTCAGCACGAGCTCCGGCTCGGTGCGCAGCGCCCACATCGCGGGTTCGAGCATGAACCGCCAGGCCGGGATGCCGATGGGCATCCCCACGACACGGCGCAGCGTCGCCATGAGCTCGCGGTTGTCCGAGGGGTGAGGCGAGGCGATGTTCACGGGGCCCGCGATGTCGTCGCGGTCGCGGAGGAACGCGATCGCGCGGATGAGATCGTCGATGTGCACCCAGCTGAACCGCTGACGCCCGTGCGTCGGATCGCCGCGCGTGATGCCGGGGCCAGACGGATCCGACCCGATGCCGCGGTAGCGCCGGTGGGCCGGCCACCAGCCGTCGATCTGCGGGCCGCCGAGGCCGAGGCGCGCGAGGCGGAACAGCAGGTTCGTCGCGGGGCCGTCGCCGAGCGCGATGGTGATGCGCAGGGCCACGCGGCGCGTGCCAGGCAGGTCTCCTGCGAACAGCTCGCGCTCCCACTCGCGGGCGACGTCGACGGAGAACCCCTCGCCGATCTCACCGGTGCTCTCGGTCTGCGAGCGGTCCATCGCGTAGCGGTAGATGGTCGCGGTGCTCGCGTTCATCCACACGGGCGGCGGGGCGTCGGCCCGCTCGATCGCCTGCCGCAGCGCGCGGGTCGTCTCGGTGCGGGAGCGCAGGATCTCGTCGCGGTTGCGGTCGGTGTAGCGGCAGTGCACGGGCTTGCCCGAGAGGCCCACGACGAGGTCGGCGCCGTCGACCGCGCGGACGAGGTCGCCCGGACGATCCCACCGGACGGGGCCGGAGCGTCCGATCGTGCGGATCTCGTATCCCTCCCGGGTGAGCTCGTCGGAGAGGGTCGTGCCCACGAACCCCGTCGCCCCCGCGATCACCGCCACCGGCTGCGCCATGTCGCCTCCTGTCGTCTGCCGCGAGCGTATCGCGCGACGGGGCGGGGCGACGCGCGGGCATCGTGATCGGGCGGGTGCCGCCTGCGGCATCGGCGACCCGGACCCGCGTGGATCGCCGATGCGCGGCGCCTGCCCGCGCGGCATCCACCGCGCGCGGCTCTCCGGCGGAACGAGCGCCGGCCGGCGCCTCAGCGCGAGGAGCGGGCGGTGCGGCCGCGGGTGATGCCGACGAGCGCCTGCACGTCCTCCGCGTCGCGATCGCGGCGCCACGCGAGCACGACCTGCGAGGTCGGCCCGCCGACGAGCGGCCGGTGATCCGCGTCGCGGCGATGGTGCAGGCGGGCGAGCGACATCGGCACGACGACGATGCCGATGCCCGACGCCGCGGTCGCGATGGCGTCCTCGGTCGTCGCGACGGGAGCGAACGCGGGCTCCTCGGTCGGTAGGTCGAGCGGGCCGAGCACGTCGTCTCGGGGGGTGATGAGCACCTCGCCCGCGAGATCGTCCGGCGCGAGCTCGTCGGCCGCGCACAGGTGCGACTCCGCGCTCGCGACGACCACGGGGATCTCCTCGTACAGGTCGACGACGTGCAGATCGTCGCCCGCGAGGGGGCGGCGGGCGATCGCCGCGTCCACCCGGCCCGAGCGGAGCGCCTCAGCCTGCTCGGCGACCTCGATCGGCACGAGCTCGATGCGCTGGTGCGGGCGCTGCTCGCGCCACCGCGACACCCACTTGCCGGGCATCGCCCCCGGGATCGCGCCGAGGCGGAACGTCGGCAGGGGCGCGGGCGCCGGATCCTTCATCGCGGGCTTCTTCGGCCGCGGCGGCCGCGGGGCGGGCTTCCGCGCGCGTCCGCCTGGTCGGGGTCTCCGCTGTGCCATGGAACCAGCGTAGGCGGCGCCGTCGCACCCGAGAGCGCACCGTGCTGCCGTGCGGATCCCGCCCGCGCGTCCGCCACGGCGTGCGTGCGAGCGGCGAGCGTGCGGATCCGGCGACGTCGGGGGCGAGCACGCGGATCCGCCGTCGTGCGGGCCGGGCATGCAGAAGGCCGCCGCCCCGCGAGGGGACGGCGGCCTTCAGAGCTCTCAGGCGGCGAGGCGGAAGCCGCGGCGGTCGGTGGCGACGCGCTCTCCGTCGGGGATCTTCTCATCGTCGCGGATGAGGGATCCTCCGGCGATCTGCGCCCCGCGGCCCACGTAGCTGCGGACGCCGATCTTGGCCTGCGCGCCCACCGCGGCCTCGGGGCCGATGTGCGCGCCGGCGTCGATCACGGCGCCCTGGCCGATGATCGCGCCCGGTTCGATCCATGCTCCGGAGGCGATGCGCGCTCCGTCGAGCACGCGCGCGTGCGGCTCGATGTACGCGCCGGCCTCGACCCGTGCGGTGGCTGCGACCTTCGCGCCGTGCGCGACGAGGCCCCGGCCGTTGGCGTGCTTGCGGTAGCGCAGGACGCCGCCCTGGTCGTCTTCGATGTCGACGTAGTTCTTACCCACAATGTCCTTCCGCTGGAGTTCGGTGTCTGGTCGGACGTGAGGTGAAACCGAGGTGTCTGCCCGGTTATTCCCCGGATGCGCTCCCTATCCTTGTTCTGTGATCGAAGCCCCCGCTGAGCGAACCCTTTCCTTTGACTGGGAAGAGACGCGCCACACCGTCGCCGAGGACGCGCTCGGTCTCCTGACCGGCACCTTCGTGGCCTCCCTCGGGCTGCATCTGCTGCACGCGGCGGGCGCCGTCACGGGCGGCACCGCGGGCCTCGCCCTCCTCGTGTCGCACGCGGCGCCGTCCGCGCCGTTCTGGCTGCTGTTCCTCCTCATCAACCTGCCGTTCGCGGTGCTCGCGGTCGTGAAGAAGGGCGTGCGGTTCGCGGTGCTGACGGCCGTGTCGATCGCCGCGGTGTCTGGCTGGTCGGTCGTGCACGAGCACCTGCTGTCGTTCGACCGCATCGACCCGCTCTACGCGGTGCTCGGCGGCAACCTCCTCGCGGGCGTCGGCCTCCTGATCCTCTTCCGGCACGGCGCGACCCTCGGCGGCGTGAACATCATCGCGATCCTCATCCAGGAGAAGACCGGGTTCCGCGCGGGGTGGACGCAGATGATCTTCGACGTGCTCATCGTGCTGGCGTCGTTCGCGCTCGCCGACTGGCGGATGACGCTGATGTCGGCGGCCGGCGCGGTCGTGCTCAACATCGTCATCGCGCTGAACCACCGGCCGGGCCGGTACATCGGGCACTGACGGATCGGGCCGGGCGCTGACGGATCGGGCCGGGAGCGGACGGATCGGGCCGGGCGATGCGGCTGGATCGCTCGCGAGTGGCGCAGCTTCTCGCGAGTGGCGCAGAGATCCGGCCTCGGATCTGCGCCGCTCGCGAAGGTCTGCGCCACTCGCGAGCCGTGCGGGGCGGGTGGGCGGGCGATCGTCACGAGCCGTGCGGGGGACGGAAGTCGGGGTTGGGGCGGGGAGGATCCGCGCCGCGGGTCACGACATGATCGGCCGCACCTCGACGACGCCGTAGTCGGCGGTCGGCATCGAGCGGGCGATCCGCTCGGCGTGCGCGTCGTCGGCCGCCCGGATCGCGTGCACGGCGAACAGGATCTCGTCGCCGGGGAGAGCGACGGGGCCGACGAGCGCGCGAGCGGTGTCGAGCGCGAAGGCCGCGGCGATGATCCCCTCGCCGCGCAGCCGTTCGTCGATCTCCGCCCAGCTCCGCATCTCGGCGTCGTGCTCGGGCGTGCCCTCCTGCGGCCCATCGCCCGGGCGGTATCGGTGGAGGAGCAGGTGCGTGGCGGTCATGAGGGATCCCTTCTGTCGAGGCGGTAGCGGAGCGAGACGACGTCTCCGCGACGCGAGATGTCGTCGAGCACGAGGTCGCGGCGGCCGGGCGCGGATCGCAGCCGCACGCCGTCGCCGAGCAGCACGGGTGCGACGTTCACGTGGATCTCGTCGACGAGATCCGCGGCGAGGCACTGACGCGCGACGTCGGCGCCGATGAGCAGCACGTCCTTGCCGCCCGCCGCTCGCAGCGCCTCGGCGATCACGGCGCGCACGTCTCCCGAGCGCACCGCGATGCCGTCGGAGAGGCCGCCCGGCGCCCGGTGCGTCAGGAGGAACTGCGGCCCGGACCACGCGCCGTCGAACACCTCGCGGGCGTCGCGGCTCCCGACCTCGAAGCTGCGGCGACCCGCGACGACGGCCCCGGTGCGCGCGGGCACGTCGGCGTCGTCGGGATCCGTCGGGTCGACGTAGTCGAACACCCAGTCCTGGTCGTCGCCCGGCCCGGCGATGTAGCCGTCGAGCGAGGCGGTCGTGTGCCAGAGCACGCGTCCGGTGTGTGGCATGGCGGCCTCCGTCCGTCATCCGATTGCGTTCTGCAACTGGTACGTCCGACGGTAGGGCAACCGGATGTAAACTGCAACCGGATATCGCGGATCCGTCGGAAGGGACTCGATCATGGCCGCATCGCTCCGGTCGGGATGCCCGATCAACCTCTCGGTCGAGGTGCTCGGCGACGCGTGGTCGCTGCTCGTGATCCGCGACGTGATGTTCGGCGGACGCCGCCACTTCCGCGAGCTCCTGACGCGCTCGGAGGAGGGGATCGCGTCGAACATCCTGGCCGACCGGCTGCGGAAGCTCGTCGCGAACGAGCTGCTGAGCACGGCCCCCGATCCGACCCACCGACAGCGGCGTCTCTACAGTCTGACGGAGCGGTCGATCCGGCTCGTCCCCGTGCTCGCGACGCTCGGCGCATGGGGATCCGACTTCCTCCCCGTCACGCCAGAGCTGAGCGTGCGCGCCCGGATCCTCGCCGACGGCGGGCCCGAGATGTGGGACTCGTTCATGGGCGAGCTGCGCGAGCAGCACCTGGGCGTGCCGCGCCCCGCGGGCGCCCCCTCGGTTGCGCAGGCGCTGGACGACGCCTATCGCGCGGAGGTCGGCAGGGTCTGACGGGCGGATCCGGGGCGCTCTGTCCGCGGAACGGGCCGGGCGGGACGATGCGGTGCGATCGCTCGCGAGTGGCGCAGCTTCTCGCGAGTGGCGCAGAAATCCGGCCTCAGATCTGCGCCGCTCGCGAAGGTCTGCGCCACTCGCGAGCCGTGCGGCATCGGATGTCGGAGGCCCTCGATAGCGTGGCCCCGTGGTGAGAACGAGACTGTCGCAGAGCGAGGCGCGCCGGGCGGCGCTGTCCGCGCAGGGCATGGGGCGCACGCGCGCCGGTGGGGGAGCGCGGGCGCTCGCCGCCGAGATCGGGCGCATGGGGGTGCTGCAGATCGACTCGGTCAACGTGTTCTCCCGGTCGCACTACATGCCCCTGTTCTCGCGGCTCGGCGCGTACGACACGGCGGCGCTCGACCGCCTCGTCATGCGACGCGGCACGCCCGCGCGCCCCGCGCGGTATGTCGAGTACCTCGCGCACGAGGCCACGTTCCTGCCGGCAGACGACTGGCCCCTGTGGGAGTTCCGGCGGCGGCGCATGCGCGAGCGCTACGGGGGTGAGGGCAGCTGGGCGGGCGACCCGCAGAACGCCCGGGTGCTCGAGGGGATCCGCGCCGAGCTGCGCGACCGCGGACCGCTGAAGCCGTCCGAGATCGAGTCGGTCGTGCGGCGCGGGGGTCGCGGGCCCTGGTGGGACTGGGATCACGCGAAGCGCGGCCTCGAGATGCTGTGGCGCTTCGGCGAGGTCGCCGTCGCGGGGCGCGACGGCTTCGAGCGCGTCTACGCCCTCGCCGAGCAGTCGCTGCCCGCCGAGGTGCTCGCCCGCTCGGTGCCGGAGGACGACGCGCTGCGCGAGCTCGTGCGCCGCGCCGCGCGGGCGCAGGGCGTCGCCACCGTGGCCGACATCGACGACTACTACCGCCTGCGCAGCCAGCGGCTCGTCCGCGAGATCGTCTCCGACCTCGAGGAGAGCGGCGAGCTGCTCCCCGTCGAGGTCGAGGGGTGGGAGAACGGCGCGGGGCGCCCGATCCCCGCGTGGATCCACCGCGACGCCCGCGTGCCGCGAAAGGTCGACGGCGTCTCGCTGCTCACGCCCTTCGACCCCGTGGTCTGGTTCCGCGACAGGGCGGAGCGGATGTTCGACTTCCGCTACCGCATCGAGATCTACGTGCCGATGCCCGAGCGCCGGTACGGCTACTACTCGCTGCCCGTGCGGGTCGACGAGGCGATCGCCGGGCGCATCGACCTCAAGGCCGACCGCGCCGCCTCGACCCTCCGCGTGCAGTCGGCGTGGTGGGAGCCCGGGAGGGCGTCGGGCGAGACGAGCGTCCGCATCGCCGACGAGCTGCGGCACGCGGCCGCCTGGCAGGGGCTCGAGCGCGTGACCGTCTCGCGCTGGGGCGACGCCGCCGACGATCTCGCCGCCGCGCTCGGCGCCGACCGACACGACCACCCGAGGGGAGAGGGCCGATGATGGCGCACGTGAGGATCCCGCCCGCGCGCGAGGTGCGCGAGCGCGCCGAGGAGCTGTGGGGCCTGCACGCCGAGGTGTTCGACGAGACCGCGCCCTTCGCGGTCTGGCGTGACGAGCAGCTGCTGCGCCACGCATCGCGCGACCGGTTCCGCCTCGCCGCGGCGTTCGACGGCGACCGGGTGATCGGGTTCGCCTACGGGTACTACGGCGCGTCGGGCCAGTACTACACCGACAGCGTGCGCGACGCGCTCGGGCCCGACGAGGCGAAGGCGTGGCTCGACGGGCAGTTCGAGTTCGTCGAGTTCGCGGTGCGCGCCGCCCATCGCCGCGGCGGCATCGGACGAGCGCTCTACGACGCCGTCATGGCGGGCGTCGACGGTCCCGCGCTGCTCAGCACGTCGACCGACCCCGACGACCCCGCCGTGCGGTTCTACACCCGCCGCGGCTGGCGCCGGATCGGCGCGCATCCGCGCGCGGACGGATCCCGCGAGATGCAGATCATGGGCAGGCGCCCGTGATCACGACGCTCGCCGTGCGCGGGTACCGCTCGCTCGTCGACCTCGTCGTGCCCCTCGGCCGGACGACGGTCGTGAGCGGAGCCAACGGGTCCGGCAAGAGCAGCCTCTACCGCGCGCTGCGCCTGCTCGCCGCGGCATCCCGCGGCCGCACCGTGAGGGCCGTCGCCGAGGAGGGCGGCCTCGGATCCGTGCTGTGGGCGGGCCCCGAGACGCCGCAGGGCCCGGGGGCCCAGGGCGGCGTGCGGTCGGGGCCCCTCTCGGTCTCGCTGGGCTTCGCCGCCGACGAGCTCGGCTACCTCGTCGACCTCGGCGCGCCGCAGATCGATCCCGCCTCGCTCTTCGTGCGAGACCCCGAGATCAAGCGCGAGCAGGTGTTCGCCGGTCCGTTCGCGAAGCCCGCCACGACCTTCGTCGACCGCGACCGTGCGAGCGCCCGCGTGCGCGACGGCGCCTGGCGCGCGGTCGACCAGCCCCTCGCGCCCCACGAGTCGATCCTCACCGACCTCGCCGACGTCGACGCGACCCTCGAGCTGCTCGCCCTGCGTCGGCAGCTCGCCGGGTGGCGCTTCTACGACCACATCCGCACCGACCGCGACGCCCCGTGCCGGCAGCCGCAGGTCGGCACCCGCACCCGGCGCCTCGCGCACGACGGATCCGACCTCGCCGCCGCCTGGGCCACGGCGAGCGAGGCCGGGCTCGCCGATCGGCTCGACCAGGAGGTCGCACGCGCCTTCCCCGGCTGCCGCGTGGAGATCTCCGGCGGCGACGCGTTCCGCCTGCGCATGCGCCAGCCGGGCCTGCTGCGCCCGCTCGACGCATCCGAGCTGTCCGACGGCACGCTCCGGTACCTGCTGCTCGTCGCGGCGCTCGTCCCGGCGGCGCCTGCGCCGTTCGTCGTCCTCAACGAGCCAGAGGCCAGCCTGCACCCCGACCTGCTCGCGCCCCTCGCGCGGCTGATCGCCCACGCATCCGAGGCGTCGCAGATCCTCGTCGTCACGCACGCCGACGCCCTCCGCACGGCCCTCGCCGACGCCGGCGCCGAGACGATCGCCCTCGAGTCCGCCGGGTGGGGCACGCGGGTCTCCGGACAGGATCCGCTCGACCAGCCCCCATGGCGCTGGCCGAAGCGCTGACGCGCCTCCCCGGCGGGAGGGGGAGCAGGATCCCGCCGTCGCGGACGCCGTAGGGTGACCTCGGGCGCCCCCGCCCGCGCGAAGGAGGACACCATGTCGACGACACCCCGGATCGCCCTCGTGGGGCCCGGCGCGATCGGCACGACGGTCGCAGCCGCACTGCACGAGGCCGGGCGCACCCCGCTGCTCTGCGGCCGCACGCCCCGTCCGCAGCTCGAGCTGCGCGCGGGCGACGAGCGCATCGTCGTGCCGGGGCCGGTGCAGGCGGATCCGGCGAGCGTCGACGGGCCCGTGGATCTCGTGCTGCTCGCCGTGAAGACCACCCAGATCGCGGACGCCGCCGCGTGGCTGCGGGCGCTGTGCGGGCCGGACACCGTGGTGTGCGCTCTGCAGAACGGCGTCGAGCAGCGCGCGCTCGTCGCGGAGCGCGCGCCGGGGACGCACGTCGTCCCGTCGATCGTGTGGTTTCCCGCCCAGACCGAGGGCGACGGATCCGTGCGCCTGCGCGGCGAGGCGCACCTCACGCTGCCGGACGAGCCCGCCTCGGAGATCGTCGCGGAGGCGCTGGCGGGCACCCGCTGCGCCGTCGAGGTATCGGCCGACTTCGTCTCGGAGGCGTGGCGGAAGCTGCTGCAGAACGCGGCCGCGGGGCTCCTCGCCCTCGCCGGCCGGCGCTTCGGGGTGTTCGCGCGCGACGACATCGCGGATCTCGGCCTCGCCTACCTGCGCGAGTGCCTGACGGTCGCCCGCGCGGAGGGCGCGACGCTCGGCGACGACGTCCCCGCGCAGATCGTCGAGGGCTTCCGGGCATACCCGCCCGACCTCGGCACGTCGATCCTCGCCGATCGCGAGGCCGGCCGCCCGCTGGAGTGGGGCATCCGCAACGGCGTCGTCCGGCGCCTCGGGCGCGTGCACGGGATCCCCACCCCGATCAGCGACGTCGTCGTGCCGCTGCTCGCCGCCGCGAGCGACGGGCCGGGGTGAGGGTTCGACGCGGGAACCCCGCTCTCACGCGCGCGGGCGGGCGGTGCTCCGGCGCACGATGAACTCGACGTCGGGGAGTGCGACGGCGGGGAGATCCCGATGCTCGACCATCGCGACGAGGGTCTCGGCCGCGGCGGCTCCCCACGCCACGACGTTCTGCTTCACGGTCGTCAGGGGCGGCGCGACGAACGGCGCGAGCGGGACGTCGTCGAAGCCGACGACCGAGAGATCCTCGGGAACCCGCAGGCCCCGGGAGGAGGCGGCGGCCATGCCGGCGATCGCCATGAGGTCGTTGGCGTAGACGATCGCGGTGGGGGGCTCGGGCAGGTCGAGCAGCTCGTGCGTCGCCCGCGCGCCGCCCTCGCCCGTGAAGTCGGCCGCGGCGACGGGGCCCGAGGGGAGCCCCAGTTCGGCGAGGGCGTCTTCCCACGCGTGCTGTCGGAGCGACGAGTGCACGTACGCACGGGGGCCGGCCACGTGCCCGATCCGCCGGTGTCCGAGCGATGAGAGGTGGAGGACGGCGCGCCGCACGCCGGCCCCGTCGTCCATCCCGACCGCCGTGGGATCCTCCACGGGAGGAGCGACGACGGCGGCCGACAGGCCGAGCTCGCTCAGCTGTGCGGGTCGGTCGTCTCCGACGCGCATGTCGGTGAGGAACACCCCGTCGACCCGGGATTCGCGTGCGAAGCGCTCGTACGCGGCGCGCTCGGCGGCGTCGTCGGCGACCACCTGCAGCAGCAGCGCGTACCCGCGGGAGGCGAGCTCCGTCTCGACGCCCGCGACGAACTGGGGGAAGAACGGATCCGTGCTGAGCAGCTCGGGCGCGCGTCGGATCACGAGCCCGATGGTCTGGCTGGTGCTCTGCGACAGGGCCCGCGCCCGTGCGCTCGGCTGCCAGCCGAGCTCCTCCGCGGCGCGGCGGATCCGCTCGCTCGACGCGGCGCTCACGCCCGGGCGGTTGTTGAAGACGAACGACACGGCGCTCTTCGAGACGCTGGCGCGCGCGGCGACGTCGCCGATCGTCGGACGCCGCCCGCTGCCTGCCGCGTCGCGTGGGGAGGAGCTCTTCGCCGTCATGGTCTCAGGATAGCGCAGATTTAGTATCAGTTTAGTAGCGACTGATCGCGACAAGCGGCGTCCGAAGCCAGGTTTCGGCACCCGGTTGACATCGATGAACTGAACCGGTTTAAATGAGGTGTGCCGACGACGCCACTCGCGAGAGAGCTCGTTCGGCGCTCTCATCACCGTGAGCAGAGCTGCTCGAGAAGGAGTTGGACACCATGAGGCGTCACACACAGATCGCATCGATCGCCGCGCTGGGCCTGTTCGTCCTGCCGCTGGCGTCCTGCGGATCCGAGGGCGGCGGAAGCGAGGGCGATGCGCTCTCGAGCGGCCCGATCGAGATCTGGTACTCGACGAACGAACAGGAGATCGCCTGGGGCGAGCAGGTGGTCGAGGCGTGGAACGCCGACCACCCCGACGAAGAGGTCACCGCGCAGGCCATCCCGGCGGGCAGCTCGTCGGAGGACGTGATCGCGGCGTCGATCACCGCCGGCAACACCCCCTGCCTCGTCTTCAACACGGCCCCCGCGGCCGTTCCCGCCTTCCAGAAGCAGGGTGGCCTCGTCAACCTGTCGCAGACGTTCGACGACGCCGAGCAGGTCATCGCAGACCGCTCGGGCGCCGCCGCAGACGGCTTCCGCAGCACGGACGGCGACCTCTACCAGATGCCGTGGAAGACCAACCCGTTCATGCTGTACTACAACAAGGACGTCTTCGCGGAGGCCGGCCTCGACGCAGAGGACCCGCAGCTCGAGACCTATGACGACGTGCTCGCCGCGGCCGAGATCATCGTCGACTCGGGCGCCGCCGACTACGCGCTCTATCCGCCGGCGACGGCCGACTACACGAACATCAACTTCGACTTCTATCCGTTCTTCCTCGCCAACTCCGGCGGCACGCAGATCATCGAGGACGATGCCGCGACCTTCACCAGCGAGGAGGGCCTCGAGACGCTCGAGTTCTGGCAGACCCTCTATGCGGAGGGCTACTCCTCGGCGGAGGCGTACAGCGGCGACATGTGGGCCGGCCCGTTCGCAGACGGGGTCTCGGCGATGGGCGTCGCCGGCCCCTGGGGCAAGGCGCAGTTCGACGAGAAGGTCGACTTCGGCGTGGTGCCCCTCCCGACGGCCGACGGGACTCCCGCCGACGAGACCGCGACGTTCGCCGACTCCAAGAACATCGGCCTGTACAGCTCCTGCGCCAACCAGCAGACGGCGTGGGACTTCCTGAAGTTCTCGACGAACGACGAGAACGACCTCGCCCTGCTCGAGCTCACCGGACAGTTCCCGACGCGCGACGACGCGGCCGACCTCGCCGCCGACTTCCTCGCCGAGGAGCCCTTCTTCGAGCCCTTCTCGACCGCCGTCCCGCTCGCCGTGGACGTCCCGGCCGTCGACGGGCTCGCCGAGAAGATGCAGGTGTTCCGCGACACGTGGAGCGAGAACGTCCAGTCGGGATCCGGTGACCTGGAGTCGGCGTTCGGCGCGGCCGCCACGACCATCGACGGCATCTCGGGCTGACGTTCGGGACGCAGACGAGATGAGCACCCTCGCCAGAGCGGATCGCCCCGCGCGGGGAGGCGACACCGCCTCCCCGCGTCGCGGGCGCCGACTGCAGCGGTTCTTCGGCGAGAACCCGATCGGCCTGCTGCTGAGCAGCCCGTATGTCGCCTTCGTCGCGGTCGTCTTCCTCGTTCCGTTCGGCTTCGGGATCTGGATGTCGTTCCACGACTTCTTCTTCACCGCGCCGGGCGTCGCCGCGGAGCACCCGTTCGTGGGGTTCGAGAACTTCGCCGCGGTCCTCGCCGATCCGCAGGTGCGCCAGGCGTTCGGGAACCTCGGGCTGTTCCTCGTCATCAACGTGCCGCTGACGGTCGTCCTCGCCCTCGTCTTCGCGATGGGGCTCGACGCGGTCGTGCACTGGAAGGGCTTCTTCCGCGTCTCGTACTACATCCCGTACGTGACGGCGTCCGTCGCGACGCTCACCGTGTGGATCTTCATGTTCAACGGGCCGGGCGTCGTGAACCAGCTCCTCGGATCCCTCGCCCCCGATCCCACCTGGCTCGCGAACCAGGGGCTGATCATGCCCCTCATCGCGGTGTACGTCACATGGAAGAACCTCGGGTTCTTCATCCTGCTCTACCTCGCCGCGCTCCAGAACGTTCCGACGGAGCTGCACGAGGCGGCCGAGATGGACGGGGCCGGAGCCTGGCAGCGCCTCCGCGCCGTCACCCTCCCCGCCGTGCGCCCGGTCACGTCGCTCGTGGTGCTGCTCTCGATCATCACGACCGGCCAGATCTTCACCGAGCCGTACCTGCTCACGGGCGGAGGTCCGAACGGCGCGTCCATGACGCCCGCTCTGCTCGTCTACCAGAAGGGGATCCAGCAGGGCCAGCCCGACATCGCCGCGGCGATCGGCATGATCCTCGTGGTCGTCGTCATGGTCGTCTCGCTCGTGTCCCGGCGCCTGACGGAAGGGAAGAACGCATGAGCGAGACCACCGCGCTCGTCCAGCCGAGCGAGAAGGCGAGGAGGAAGACGGGAGCCAGGACGCGCGCCCGCCGCGGATCCCGCGTGCTGCGCGCCCTGCGGTTCGCGCTGCTGAGCGTCGGCGCGTTCCTCTCGCTCGTCCCCTTCTACTACATGGTCATCGGGGCGCTGCAGAAGGAGCGCGACACGAGCTTCCTGGGGCTGCTGCCGCTGCCGGGGAACCTCACCCTCGACAACCTCATCGGCGTCAACGACTCGCTGAACCTGCTGCAGGCGCTCACGAGCTCGCTCATCATGACGGCCGGCGTCCTGGGCTGCACGCTCGTGTTCGGACTGCTCGTCGGCTATGCGCTGTCGGTGCTGCGGTTCCGCGGGCAGGGGCTGGTGTTCGCGCTCGTCCTGCTCGTGCAGGCGATCCCGTTCCAGCTGCTCATGGTGCCGCTGTACGTCATGGTCGTGCGGTACTTCGGCCTCGCCGACAGCTACGTCGGCATGATCCTGCCGTTCGCCGTCAACTCGGTCGCGGTCCTGATCTTCCGCCAGTACTTCCTGCAGATCCCCCGCGACGTCTTCGACGCCGCTCGCATCGACGGGGCGAGCGAGTTCCGGATCCTCCGTTCGATCGCCGTCCCGCTCGTGCGCCCGGCGATCCTCACGGCGATGCTCGTGACGTTCATCGGCCCGTGGAACGAGTTCCTGTGGCCGTTCCTCGTGACGAAGGATGCCGCGAAGCAGCCGCTCGCCGTCGCCCTGGCGAACTTCTCCCAGGCCAACTCGACCTTCCAGGACAACCCGATGGGCGCGGTCCTCGCCGGCGCGTGCGTGCTCGCGATCCCCGCCGTCATCCTGTTCCTGCTGTTCCAGCGACACTTCACCTCCGCCAACCTCGGGTCCGCCATCAAGGGCTGACCCGCACGCTCTCTCCGAGGAACCATCCGTGAACACGACCCACACCGTCGCCTCCGTGCCGTACGCGCTCCGTCGCCTCGCGACGATCATGTCGCCCGAGGAGGGCGAGCCGCTCGAGGCCGAAGGCGTCCTGAACCCCGCAACCGCGTGGGGGCCGGACGGCGAGCTGTACCTCTTTCCGCGGATGGTCGCCGCGGGCAACGTCTCGCGCATCGGCCGCGCGCGCGTCGTCGTCGAGAACGGCGAGCCCGTCGGCGTCGAGCGCCTCGGCGTCGTGCTCGCGCCCGACGAGGGCTGGGAGCACGGCACGAGCAACGCGGGGGTCGAGGATCCGCGGATCACGTTCGTCGAGCCGCTCGGGCTGCACGTGATGACCTACATCGCGTATGGGCCGCTGGGCCCGAAGCCCGCGCTCGCCGTGTCGGAGGACACGGTCGTCTGGCGTCGGCTGGGCCCGGTGCGATTCGCCTACCAGCCCGAGCTCGACACCGACCTGAACCTCTTCCCGAACAAGGACATCGTCTTCTTCCCCGAGGTCGTCCCGGGCCCGGACGGGCGCCCCGCGCTCGCGATCCTGCACCGGCCGATGTGGGACCTCGACTGGCTGCGGCCCGGCGAGGGGGCGCCCACCCCGGCCGGCATCGACGACGACCGCCCCGCCATCTGGATCGGCTTCGTGGATCTCGAAGCTGCGCGACGGGATCCCTCGGCGCTGACCTTCGTCGAGCGCTCGTCGATGCTGGCGGGATCCGAGTTCCCGTTCGAGGCGTCGAAGGTCGGCGGCGGCCCGGCGCCGCTGCGCGTGCCCGAGGGGTGGCTCGTGCTGCACCACGGCGTCACGGGCGCGGACACGAAGGGATTCGAGCTCGCCTACGGGGCGCGCTACACCGCGGGCGCCCTGCTGCTCGACGCCGACGACCCGCGACGCGTCCTCGCGCGCACCCCCGAGCCCCTGCTCGTGCCGGAGACGGCCGACGAGCTCACCGGCACCCTCGGCAACGTCGTGTTCCCCACGGCGATCGAGGAGATCGACGGTCGCCGGTTCGTGTTCTACGGCATGGCCGACTCGAAGATCGGCGTCGCCGAGCTGACGCGCGCCGACGCCTGAGACCCCTGCGGCACCTCGCCGCGCCCCGCATCCCGACGACGACGTACAGGAGCGACATGATGAGATCCCCCTTCCCCGCGGCCCGGCGCGCGAGCGCCGCCGCCCTGACCGCGGCGCTCGTCGCCGGGGGCGCGCTGGTCGCCCCCGCGGCGGCCGCAGCCGCCGACGACCCCGTGGTGACGACGGCGGATCTCGTCGACGCCTCCGACGCGCAGCAGCGCTGGCTGTCGGTGCCGAACTCGCGCATCGTGCTCAATCCGTTCGACGGGGACCGCGACGGCAGCGAGCTCGATCAGACCGCCGGCCCGAACCTCCCCCTCCACCTCGGCTACTACGCGAGCGACGAGGCGCTGCGGATGCCGGGCCTGATCGAGACGTATGCGACCTCGGGCGAGCGGGCCGAGGGCGGCGGGTACCGTCAGGCGTTCGCGGAGTCCTTCGACGACGCCTCCGACTGGGATGCGCGGGGCGTCGCCACGACGTCCGAGGCCGGCATCACCACGGTGACGCTCTCCGAGGACCGCGGGTGGGGGCACATCGCGCGCACGATCGAGGTCGACGACGTCGCGGACACGCGCTTCCTCACGGTCGACGTCGCCTCGCTCGGCGAAGAGACCTCGTGGAACGTGAAGGTCGCCGATGAGAGCGGATCCGATCTGCCCGACCTCCAGCCCGATTCCACCGAGGCGGGCGAGGCGACCTTCGACCTCGCAGACGCATACGGCTGGGAGGAGGGACCCCGCACCCTCACGATCAAGATCTACGCCGTGAGCGACGAGGGAACCGCCGGCTCCCTCGACGTGCGCTCGCTGTCGCTCGACAACGGCGCGGACGCGCCGTGGGAACGCGACGACGACGCCCTCGTCGACGACTTCTCGGACGCGTCGGCGTGGTCGGCGGCGGCCGACAACGGGCGGTCCGCGACGCTCGTCTCGGACGGCGCGCAGGGAACCGTGCGCCTCGGCGACGACGCCTTCGGCGCGGTCGAGCGCTCCGTGACGGTGGATCTCGACGAGGCGCCTCTGCTGAGCGTGCGCGTGGCGGAGACCTCCGGCGAGTGGGCGCTGAAGGTGCGCACCGAGGACGGCGGCGACGTCGAGCTGCAGAGCGACACCTCGCGCACCGGCCTCACCACCGTCGACCTCGCGGACGCGACGGGCTGGAGCGGGGAGCAGACCTTCCTCGTGAAGCTCTTCCACATCGGCGCCGACGGCTACACGGCGTTCGACGACCTCGCCTTCCACGCCGGCGGCACGTGGCTCGACGAGGCGGAGTCGTACGACAACAGCTGGACGCCCGAGGCCCTCGAATCGCACGGAGACTACGCGGACGGCGGCACGATCGACGTCGTCGACGCCTTCCACGACGAGGACGCGTTCTCGCGCACCGTGACGGCGACGACCGACGGAGCCGCGCTCGCGGGCTCCTTCACGGGATCCGCCTCATGGGACGCCGAGAGGTCGCTGCTCACGGTCGAAGAGGAGTTCCACACCTACGCGATCGCGATGCCGCACGACGCCGAGGTGCGCTTCGGCGCCTCGGTCGCCGGGCTCTCCGTCTCCGAGGGGGAGGCGCGGCCCCTCGCGGGCGACGGCGCCTGGACCGCGGAGCTGACGGACGGCGAACAGGTCGTCGGCGTCGGTCTCGCGGCGAACGCCCCCGAGATGACTGACGACGCGGCGGCCGACGCGCAGGAGCGCGCGCTCGCCGCGGCAGCGGATCCTGCCGGGGACCGTGCCGCGTGGGCCGGGTTCTGGGACGACTACCTCACGCGGATCCCGCAGATCGAGGACTTCTCGGTGCAGCGCGTCGCGGACGGCGACGTCACCGTGGACGAGATGCGCCACTTCTGGTTCTCGGCCTGGATCAACCTCGAGATGAACGTGCTGCCCGCCACACCCGAGACGGGCAACGAGTTCGCCCAGCTCGGCACGGGCAAGCCCTCGATGTGGATGAACGGCACGCCCGGCACGAAGAACGTCGCGAGCTGGGACTCGCTCCTCGGCATGCAGCAGCTCGTCTACGTGGATCCCGAGAACGCCTGGGAGTCGTTCCAGGGCATGATGGCGCTCGTCGAGGACGGCCCGGACGCGACCGAGCCGAGCGACACCGAGTACGGCACCCGCGGCGAGCTCGGTGGCGAATCCCTTCCCTCGCGCAAGGCGCAGACGGCGTGGATCCTCTACTCCGTCACGGGCGAGAAGGACAGGCTCGAGAGCATCTACGAGCCGCTCGCGCTGCACCTCAACTGGGAGCGCTACAACATGCGCTGGGTGCTCGGCGAGAACAACCACTTCGACGAGCGCGACTCCGAGTTCGTCACCTCGCTCGCGTACGACCTCGAGTTCGCGATCAGGATCGCCGAGGAGCTCGGCCACGACGAGGACGTCGCGGAGTACGAGGCGGTGATCTCGGAGATCAGCGAGAGCTACTCCGAGTGGTTCTTCCCGAAGGGCGCGGACGACGACGGCAAGGTCTGGGACACCGTGCAGAAGGTCTACCTCGACGAGACGCGCGACGAGCCGCCCTTCGGAGACGACACCGAGGGCGAGCCGTTCCGCAACGAGAACGGCCAGTGGGTCCGCGCCGGGTTCTCCTTCTACACGTCGACGGCGTTCGTCATGGACGAGCTCGCGGACGAGTCGATGGTCAAGACGATGGACCGCTTCGTCGGCGACTACGACGAGACGGCCCAGCTCGCCGGCCTCGGCGACTTCGCCGTCAAGGCGCCCGACATCCAGCTCATCACCTACGGGCTGCTCGACATGGATCCGATCGAGGGATCGCCGGAGCCCGAGCTGCGCGATCGCGCGACGGTGCTCGTGAACACGTTCCTCCGCGACATGGTGCGCAGCGGGTGGTTCGCCGAGGTGTACTACGCGGACGGCGAGCCCGGGGATCCCGTCGGGGCACGAGGTGTGCGCCCCTCGCTGTTCGGCATCTCGAACTACATCGACTTCGTGCTCATGTCGAACGGCGTGCGCACGGACGAGGGCGATCCGACCTTCGTGCGGCTGGCCGGCGCGACCGGCGGCGTCTCGGGCCTCACCTATCGCGGCGAGGCGCTCGACGTCGACATCGACGGCGGCACCCTGCGGTTCTCGGGCGCCGCAGCGGAGGGCGTGTGCGACGCGATCGACGTCGCCGAGGGGCAGACCGTGACGTGGGCCGCCGACTGCGCGGACGCGGAAGAGCCCGGCGATCCCGGTGACGACGCGGAGGACGGCGGCGCGGGGTCGGACGACGCCGATGCCGGGTCGGAGGACGGCGGTTCCGCCGGCGATGCGGACGGTGGCGAAGAGGGCGCCGCGGATGCCGGTGCGGATCCGGCCGTTCCGGGCGATGCGGACGCGTCGGGCTCGGGTGATGCGGAAGCGGACGGCGGGGCGGATGCAGCCGAACCTCTCCCGGCGACGGGCGCGGAGAACGCGGGGGCGGTGCTCGCCCTGCTGATCGCTCTCGCGCTCGCGGGAGGCGGCGCGCTGCTGCTGCGCCGCCGAGCCGCACGCGGATAACGGGTCACCCGGGGGCGTCGCGTCGCACGGCGACGTGGCGCTCCCGGGCCGCTGGTCGGCGATGCGCGGAGGACAGGCTCTGCCTCAGCCCTGACAGGTCGGGCACGCCGCGCGCACGGTGCCCGACGACGCCAGATGGCGCCGTGGTCGCGGAATGCCCCGGATCCGGCTCGTGACCGAAGAACTGGCGTCGTCGGGCACGGACGGGTCGGGGTCGGCGCGGGACGCCGCTCTCGCGGAACACCGCCCGCGGGGCCGTCCCGGTCGATGTGCGCGGCGCCCGATCTCACCTCTGGCAGCTCGGGCACCAGAAGACGCGGCGCAGCTCGGTGGCGCGGGCGCCGAGGTCGGTGCGGCGGACGATCGTGCCGCAGCGCCGACACGGGCGGCCCTGCCGGCCGTAGACCCAGTGGCCCTTCCCGGGGCGGGCGTCGCCCGTGAAGTTGCGCACGGGGAGGTCGACGTTGCGGCGCATCGCCCGGAACCCCAGATCGACCAGCGGGGCGATGTCGACCGCGTTCATCGGCGTGCGGGGATCGACGCCCCGCAGGAACAGCAGCTCGTTGACGTACTCGTTGCCGAAGCCCGCGACGTTGTCCTGATCCATGAGGGCGACGTGCGCGGGGCGATCGTCGGCGGCGAGGCGGCGCCGGGCCTCGTCGGCGTTCCAGTCGGGCGAGAGCGGGTCGGGGCCGAGCCGGCCGACGAGATCGGGCTCGTCGGCGCGGGGCACGAGATCGACCATGCCGAGCTCGAACCCGACCGTGTCCCACTCGTCGACGTCGACGACCGCGCGCGCCTGGTAGGCGGGGCGGCGCCACGGGGATCCGTTGGGATACGTGTGCCACTCGCCCTCCATCCGCAGGTGGGTGCGGAGGGTCCAGCCGTCGCCGATGCGGTGCAGGATATGCTTGCCGACGGCGTGCACCGAGACGACGGGCTCGCCGCGCAGGTCGGCCGTCGCGGCCTGCGGCACGCGCAGGTCGAAGCGCGTGATCGTGCGCCCGGCGAGCACCTCGTTCAGACGCCGGGCGGTGCGGTGCGCGGTGTCGCCCTCAGGCACGGCGCACCTCCTCGGCGGCGGGCGCAGGGCAGGGGGCGTGTGCGAGGCACGCTGTGAGAGAGCGCCGCGGGACGGGTGGAGGATCGACGCGTCGGCGGTGCACCGTCTCGGCCACCGCGCGATCAGCGAACGCGACGGGCGGGGCGGCGTCCTCATGCCCAGCGCATGTGCGGGACCGGGCGAGGGGGATCTGCTGCGTCGGACCAGTGGTGCGGCGCGCTGCGTCGCCCTCAGCTGCGGCTCTCGTGCACGGGCTGACGCGCGGACGGGAGCGCTTGTGTGCGCGGCGGTGCGGCGTGGTGATCGCCCGCCGCCCGGTCATCGGCGCACCTCCCGGCGGAGGGCGAGGCCCTTCGGCGACTCGACGAACCCGGCCCGGCGCAGCGGCAGCGCGAGGGGGGAGGAGTACACGAAGACGCCGTTGACCTTCTCGATCGTGAGGGTCTCGAGCCGGTGCGCGCGCGATGCGCCGGCGAGCCCGGCGGCCGCCGCATCGAGGATGTCCTCGTCGTCGGAGAACGCGAGCACCGTGCGCCCGCCGCGTTCGAGGGTCAGCACGAGGGTTCCGTCGACGAGCACCACGAGCGCGCCGGCCTTTCGGCCCGGCCGGTGCGAGACGCCCTCGAGCGGCGGCCAGGCGAGCGCCGCGCCGTATGGGTTCGCGGGGTCGGTCGCGGCGAGCACCCGCGCGGCCCGGGGCGGCGGATCCGCGAGGTCGGCGAAGCGCCTCAGCCGGTCGACGGTGGCCGATGCCGCGAACTGGGCGGCGCCGAGCTTCTCGATGAGGTATCCGCGGCGGCAGTGCCCGGCCTCCTCGAACGAGGCGAGGGTGCGGTAGACCTGCGCGAAGCCGCCGGGGGAGCCCTCGTTCTGCGCTGACCCGCGGGTGACGACGCCGTAGCGGTCGAGCAGGATCGATGCGTGCGCGGCCGCGCGCACCTGCCCGTCGCTCTCGGACGCGGGCAGCAGCGCCCAGCGCCCGCCGAGCACGGGGCCGCGCGGCGCGGACGGCGCGGGCGAGAACGAGACCCCGCGGAAGGTGCGGGTGCGCGGGGCGCGACGGGCGGCCTTGTGGCTCTGGGATCCGCTCTGGAGCAGGGTGCGCACGGGGCCGAAGGTGTCGTTCGTGACGCGCCCCGCCCACACCAGCCGCCAGAGGGCCTCGGCGACGGCCGTCTCGGAGACGGTCGCCGCGTGTGCAGGATCTGCGGCGCGGGCGAGGTCGGCGATCTGGCTCGTGAAGAACGCGCCGCCGGTCGACAGCGCGCCGAGCACGCGGGCGTCGAGCGCGTCGTCGGCGACCTCTCCCTCGGGTGCGGCGAGGGTGAGCGGGGCGACGTCGGCGGGATGCAGGGCGATCCACCCGTCGCGCCCGGCGATCGCGCCGTGCCCCGACCAGACGATCTCGCCCGACGCGGTGAGCTCGTCGAGCATCGCCGGCGCGTAGTCGCGCACGCGGGCGGGCAGCACGAGCGACTCCCACGCGCTCGCCGGGATCGGCACGCCCGCCAGCTGCTCGACGACCTGCATCACCCCGTCGAGCCCCTCGAGCGGGCGGTCGAGGTGCTGCCAGGACGGCAGGAACCGGGCGAACGCCTCGGGCGCCACGGGCTCGATGGATCCTCGCAGTGCCGCGAGGGAGCGCATGCGGATGCGCCGCAGCCCCTCGGCGTCGCACCACTCGGGCTCGGCGGCATCGGACACGTCGGCCTGCGGCGACCCCTCGGGCAGGAAGAACCCGCTGACGAGGCGCCCGGCCGTCTCCAGCCGCGCGAGGGCATGCCGCGCGACCGCCGCACCCAGCCCGAACCGCTCCGCGAGGGCCCGCACCGCGAACGGGCCGTGCGTGCGGGCGTAGCGCGAGACGACGTCTCCGAGCGGATCCGCCACCGGCTCGGTGAACGCGACGGGCACTCCCACGGGGAGGGCCACGCCGAGCGCGTCGCGCAGGCGCCCGGCGTCTTCGATCGCGGCGACGCGGGGGATGCCGGCGATCGTCACCGGGATGGCGCGCCTGGCGTCGATCAGCGCGTCGAGGTGGGCCCGCGCCTCGGCCTCGGACGCGGGGGATGAGGAGCCGCTCGCTCCTGGCTCGTCGGGGGCGGCCGGCTCTCCGGCGTGCGCAGCCGCGCTCCGGCCCGCGGGAGGCGCGGCGCCATCGGCCGCAGGCGGGTCGGTGCGAGGGCCGGTCGCGCCGCTGCCCGCCGTGCCCTCGTCCGTTCGCGAAGTGCCCGCCCCTTCAAGGCGCTGCGCGACCTCCGCCGCGTCGAGCGGACCCAGCAGGCGAAGCAGGTCGGCGACGCCCTCGATGCCGCGCGCTCGGCGCCCCGGGGCGAGGCGCTGTGCCTCGAGCTCGTACTGGGCGACGACGGCGGGGTCGAGCAGCTCGCGCATCTCGACGCGCCCCAGCAGCTCGCCGAGCAGGGCGGGGTCGACCGAGAGGGCGGCCGCGCGGCGCTCGGCGAGCGGCGAGTCGCCCTCGTACATGAACGCCCCGACGTAGCCGAAGAGCAGGTCGCGGGCGAAGGGCGACGGCTGGGCGGGGGCCGATTCGACGAGCCGCACGCGGCGCTCGCCGATGGCGCGCGCGAGGCGCAGGAGCGCGGGCAGGTCGTAGACGTCCTGCAGCACCTCGCGCAGCGTCTCGAGGATCACGGGGAACGTGGGGTGATCGCGCGCGACCTCGAGCAGCGCCGCCGAGCGCTGGCGCTGCTGCCAGAGGGGCATGCGGGTGCCGGGTCGCAGCCGCGGCATGAGCAGCGAGCGGGCGGCGCACTCGCGGAACCGCGAGGCGAACAGCGCGGAGCCGCCCACCTCGTTCGTCACGATCTGCTCGAGCTCGTCGGCGTCGAACGCGAACAGCTCGGCACCGGGCGGCTCGCTCTCGGTGTCGGGCAGTCGGACGATGATGCCGTCGTCGCTGGCCACGGCGGATCCGTCGACGCCCAGCCGCTCGCGGATGCGGGCGTTCACCGCGAGCGCCCACGGCGCATGGACGGGCATGCCGTAGGGCGAGTGGAGGATGATGCGCCAGTCGCCGACCTCGTCGTGCCCGCGCTCGATCGTGAGCTCGCGGTCGGTGGGGAGCGATCCCGTCGCCTCGCGCTGCTCGGCGAGGTGGGTGAGGAGGTTCTCGCGCGCGTTGTCGTCGAGCCCCGCTTCGCGCATGCGCGCGTGCGCCTTCTCTGCGGGTGCGCCGGCGATCTCGCGGGTGAAGCGGCCGAGCGCCTCGCCCAGCTCGGCGGGGCGGCCGAGCCCGTCGCCGCGCCAGAACGGCACGCGGCCCGGCTGCCCGAACGCGGGCGTCACGTTGACGCGGTCGTGCGTGATCTCGAGGATGCGCCAGCTCGTCGTGCCGAGCGTGAAGACGTCGCCGACGCGCGACTCGTAGACCATCTCCTCGTCGAGCTCGCCGACGCGCGCGCCGGTCGTCTCGCCGGGCACGAAGACGCCGAACAGGCCGCGGTCGGGGATGGTGCCGCCGCTCGTGACGGCGAGGCGCTGGGCGCCGGGGCGGCCCTCGATCGTGCCGCCCTCGCGATCCCACACGACGCGAGGCCGCAGCTCGGCGAACTCGTCGGACGGGTAGCGGCCCGCGAGCAGGTCGAGCGTGGCCTCGAACGCGCTGCGCGGCAGGGTTCGGAAGGGCGCGCTGCGCCGCACGGTCGCGTACCACCCTTCGACGTCGAGGGAGTCGAGCGCCGAGGCGGCGACCGTCTGCTGCGCGAGGATGTCGAGGGGGTTCTGCGGGATCGCGATCGCCTCGATCTGCCCCGCGAGCATGCGCTCGGTGACGACCGCCGTGTGCAACAGGTCGCCGCGGTGCTTCGGGAACAGGTCGGCGCGGCTGATCTCGCCGACCTGATGGCCCGCGCGCCCGACGCGCTGCAGGCCGCTGGCCGCGCTGGGCGGCGACTCGACCTGGATGACGAGGTCGACCGCCCCCATGTCGATGCCGAGCTCGAGGCTGCTCGTGGCGACGACGCAGCGCAGGGCGCCGGACTTCAGCTCCTCCTCGACGACGGTGCGCTGATCCTTCGACACGGACCCGTGGTGGGCCTTGGCCAGCACGGGGGCGACGCCCGACGTCTGCCCGGAGGCGCCGATGATCTGCGCGGGCACCGTCGGATCGGGCACGTCGAGCCCGAGCCGGTCGGCGTAGATCTCGTTGAGGCGGCCCGTGAGGCGCTCGGCGAGACGGCGCGAGTTGGCGAACACGATCGTCGAGCGCCGTTCGAGCACGCGGTCGACGATGGCCTCCTCGACGTGCGGCCAGATGGAGCCCGTCGCCTCGGGGAGGGTCGCGTCGTCGGCGCTCACCGCGTCTCCGCCGCCCACCGCATCGCCCGCGCTCGCCGCGTCTCCGTCTTCCCAGAAGCGGTCGTCGGGCTCGGAGGCCGGCGAGCGCGCGCCCGCGAGATCGGCCCGGTGATCCTTGCGTCTGCTCTCGGCCGGCGGCGGGTTGTGCATGTCGTCGACAGGCACCCGCACCGCGAGCTCGAACGTCTTGGCGGCGCGCGGGGCGACGATGTCGACCGCCGCCGACCCGCCGAGGAACCGCGCGACCTCGTCGATCGGGCGCACCGTGGCCGACAGGCCGATGCGCTGCGCGGGGCGCTCGAGCAGCTCGTCGAGGCGCTCGAGCGAGACGGCGAGGTGCGCGCCGCGCTTCGAGGAGGCGACCGCGTGGACCTCGTCGACGATGACCGTGTGCACCTCGCGCAGCGTCTCGCGCGCGCCGCTCGTGAGCATGAGGAACAGCGACTCGGGCGTGGTGATGAGGATGTCGGGCGGCGTGCGCACGAGCTTCTGCCGCTCGCTCGACGGGGTGTCTCCCGACCGCACGCCCACCGTGACCTCGGGCGGGTCGACGCCCAGCCGCTTGGCGGCCTGCGCGATGCCGACGAGCGGGGAGCGGAGGTTGCGCTCGACGTCGACGCCGAGTGCCTTGAGTGGCGACACGTAGAGGATCTTCGTGCGGCGCTTCCCCGCCGCCGTGCGGCCCTCGAACCCCGGCAGCGGGGCGTCTCCCTGCTCTTCGCGGAAGACCCGGTCGATCGCCCAGAGGAACGCCGAGAGGGTCTTGCCGGACCCGGTCGGCGCGACCACGAGGGCGTGGCGCCCCTCGGAGACGGCGTTCCACGCGCCCTCCTGGGCGTCGGTCGGCGCGGCGAACGCCCCGCGGAACCACTCCCGCGTCGCCTCTCCGAACCGGTCGAGAACGTCCATGGGACCATCCTGGCCCCGGCGCCTGACAAACGGACCGCAGCGCCCTCGCGCGCGTCCCGAACCGGGGATCCCGGTGCCTCGCCCCTCCGCGGGTGCCGGCCGGAGCACGCGCAGCGAGAGGAGGGCCGTGACCGCGAAGAGGGCGATGAGGAGCCCCTCGGCGGTCGACCTGCCGATCCCGAGCGTCGTCAGCCCCGGATCATGCGGTGCCGCGGGAGGGACGCGAGTCCCTCGCGGGGGATCCGAACGGGCGGTCCGCGAGGCGCCGCACGCTCATGCGCGCTCGGTCCGGAAGCGCGGGTGGAGGAGGACGAACGCCGTCACCACCGCCATGAGCGCCCCACCGACGACGATCGGCACGAGCGGGGAGAGGCCGTACAGCACGGTGCTCGCGAGCGGGGCGACGACGAAGGTCAGGCCGTTGGTCGCGCCGATGAGCCCGGCGAGGCCGCCCTGCTCCTCGCGGCGCACGAGCATCGTCGGGCCCGCCGTGTACCCGGGCATCGCGATGCCGAGCCCGATGCCGATGAGGAGGATCGCCCCGAGCAGCCCGGCCGCGCCGAGGTCGACCGCGAGCAGGGTGAAGCCGCAGGCGGCGATCGCGCAGCCGACGCGCAGCAGGGTCGGCGGCGCCCAGCCGCTGCGCGGTACGACGACGCCCTGCGCGAGGAACATCCCCGCGCCGGCCGCGAGCATCGCGCCGCCCGGGACGAGGCTCGTCGTCGCGGTGGAGAGCCCCAGCCGGTCCTGCACGACGAATCCCGTGATCACCTGGATGAACCCGAGCGCGGTGAACATGCCGAAGCCCGCCGCGAGGAACGGCCACGCCCGGCGATCGAACGGGCTGACGCGAGCGGGACGCTCGACGAGCTCGTGACGCGGCTCGCGCCGCAGGCGCACCGCCACGAGCAGGAGCCCGACGAGCAGCACGACGGGGATCGCGACGAGCGGCGTCAGCAGGCCGAGACCCGCCAGCGCGCCGCCCGCGACGGATCCCGCCACCATCGCGATGCCCTGCACCGCCCCCACCGCCGACATGCCCCGCACGCGGGCGTCCTCGTCGTCCGTGACGTCGGCGATGTACGCCTGCGCGGTCGGGGGAACGGCGGCGATCGCGGAGCCGAACCCCACGCCCCGCAGGAGGACGAAGGCGGCGAACAGAGCGGTCCCCGTGACGGCGCCGGTCATCCCGAGTCCCGCGGCGACCGCGAAGAGGGCCATCGCGGCGGTCGCGACCGCGAGCGCGACGACGAGCACGGGCTTGCGGCCCCACGACTGCGTGCGGCGCCCCCAGAACTGGCTCGTCGCGACGACCATGATCGCCGCCGCGCTGATCGTGGCGCCGATCTGCCACTCGGCGAGGCCCACCTCGCGCGACAGCGGCGCGATGATCGGATTGAGGGTCATCTGCCCGAGATAGACGAGGAACACCGCCGTCACGACGAGCGGGATCTGGGGACGGACGGTCGTGCGATCGGGCATGCGGGCCCTCCCGGGACGAGGAGGTACCGGCAGCCGGCCCTCCGATAATTGATAATTGTTATCAATAGAAGGGGAAGGGGTGAGCGCGGATTCCCGGGGCGCGCCCTCTCTCTGCCGCGCCCCTGGCGCGCGAAGACGCCCCGAGGCCCGGGGCCATCGGGGCGTCTCCGCGGCGGATCTACGCGCGTGCGGCGATCGCGACGGCGGATCGGGCGGCCTGCGCCACCGCCTCGGCGCCGTGGGCGGCCGCCGCGGCGATCCAGCTGCCGCTCGCCGCGAAGACGGCCGGGTGGGCGAGGTGCTCGGCGAGGTTCGCCTCGCGCACGCCGCCCGACGGCATGAAGCGCGCCTCGCGGAACACGTCGGCGTAGGCGGAGAGGATCCCCAGGGCGTCGACGGCGCCGGCCGGGAAGAGCTTCAGGCGCGTCAGCCCCGCCGCGAGGGCGCGCTGCACCTCGGTGGGCGTGAGGACGCCGGGGATCATCGGGACGCCGGCCGCGCGCACGGCGTCGACCACCCGCTCGTCGAATCCCGGCGCGACGACGAACGCCGCGCCCGCATCGAGGGCGCGCTCCGCCCGCTCGGGGTCGAGCACGGTTCCCGCCCCGACGAGCAGGTCGCCCCGCGCCGCGAGGCGCTCGATCGCCGCCAGGCCGTGCGCGCCGCGCAGCGCCACCTCGACCACCGGCAGCCCGCCCTCCGCGAGCCCGTCGCCGATCGCGTCGACGTGTGCCGGGTCGGAGATCGAGGCGAGCGGGACGACGCGGGCGTCGAAGACGTCGATCACGACGCGAGCACGGCGAGCGCGTCGATCTCGACGAGCATCTCCTCGCGGGGCAGGCCTGTGAACACCGTGGTGCGCGCGGGCAGCACGCCGCTCTCCACGCGGGACGCGACGAACGCGCCGTACGCGTCGTTCATCGCGGCGAAGTCGTCGCGCTTCGTCAGGTAGACGCGCAGCATCATGACGTCGTCGAAGGTCGCTCCGGCCGCCGTCAGGATCGCCTCGACGTTCTGCAGCGTGCGGGTCGTCTGCGCCGCGACGTCGCCCTCGTGGAGGTACGCGTTCGTCGCGGGATCCACGGGTCCCTGCCCGGAGACCTGCACGAACGGGCCGCGCTTCACGCCCTGCGAGAACGTGTGCGCGGGCGCCGGGGCGTCGGCGGCGGCGATGCGGGTGCGCTCGGTCATGGGGCTCCTTCTGGTCGGCGGGGCGCCTGGGGTGGGAGTCTCATGCTAGGAGGCGCGGCGCATCTGGTGCAACAGTCGTTGCGCATGATGCAACGCCGGATGATCCGCCCGGCCCGCGGCCCGGATCGTCAGCGCTCCCGCTCCTCCTCGGGCAGCAGGCCCAGCTCGCGCGCCGCGACGACCGCGCCGCGCCGCGACGAGACGCCGAGCTTGCGGTAGACGCTCTGCAGCTGGGCCTTGACGGTGTGCGGGGAGACGACGAGGGCCTCGGCGATCTCCCGCGTGGTGCCGTGCCGGTCGAGAGCCTCGAGCACCGCGTGCTCGCGCGGCGTGAGGGAGGGCACGACCCGCGGGCCGAGCGTCGCGCCCTCGGGGGCCTCGAGATATCTCCGCAGCTCCGCGTCGTCCTGCGCGCGGGCGAACTCGAGCAGCCGGGTGCGCTCGCGGGGAGCGAGCAGCCCGACGTGGGCGCGCGGACCGTAGACGTCCGCGCTCACCGCCGCCGCGCGCAGCCACCCCTCCGCCAGCTCCTCGTCGCCCTCCCGCAGCGCCGCGACCGCGCCGATCGTCTGCGTGGCGGCGCGCGTGCGCAGCGTGTGGCCGTCGAGATCGAGCAGAGCGCGCGCCTGGCGCACCGCTCGCGAGGAACGGGCTCTCCTCGGGGAGCGACGTGAGGATCCGCGCCGCGCGTCGCGGATCGCCCTCGGCGATCCACGCGTGGGCGATCGCGCCGTGCAGGAACTCGGTGGCGGCGTTGTCGCCCGCGCCCGGCGGAGGGGTGCGGGCGGCCAGCTCGCGCCCGAGCCTCTCGGCCTCCGCCCGGCCCTGGCCCGCCCCGTGGCGCGCCATCATCGAGACGCCCATGAGGAAGGGCCAGAACTCGGCGGTCTGGATGTAGCCGCGCGACTCCCGGAGCACCTCCGAGGCGCCCGAGAAGTCGAGCGCGTCGAGACGCGCGAAGCCCTGGGCGAGGAGGCCCATGCCGTTCATGTACGAGGCGCGCAGGTCGGCCGGCCAGTCGTCCTCGCTGATCGCCGCCAGCAGGGCGCGAGCGCGTTCGAGGTCGCCCTCGAAGGCCGTCGCGCCGGCGACGTAGACGAGGGAGTAGTTGCGCGACGCCGGCGAGGCGCACAGCGTGACCGACCGCTCCATCACCGCGACCGCGTCCTCGACGCGGCCGCCCTGCAGCACCGAGTAGCTGAGCTGACGCAGCACGGTCGCGACGAGATCCCCTCCCTGCGCCGTGAACGCCGGATCCAGCCGCTCCGCCTGGCGAGCCGCATCGAGCGCCGCGGAGGACGACGTACGGAAGTCGAGGGCGAGGCGGCGGGACACGGCGCGCAGCGAGGAGAGGATGAAGTCGTCCACCTCCGGGTGCACGTACGCCGGATGCGCGGTCGAGGCGATCGCCCGCGCGATCGCCCGCGGCGCCTCCGAGCGGAGGACCGGGTGGGGCATGAGCGCGAGGCCCAGGCCGAAGGCGAGCTGCGGATGCGCGTCGAGAGCCGCGCCGGGCACCTTCTGCAGCGTGGAGAGGAACCGGTCGGTGATGTAGCTGTCCGGGTTGGTGATGAGCGCCTGCAGGAAGATCCGATCGGCGAGCGCGAAGTCGCCTCCGTCGATCGCCAGCCGCAGCGCGCGATCGACGTCGCCGTCGTCGAACAGCCAGGCCGCCGTGATGCCGCAGGCGCGCGTGAAGAGCTCCGCGTCGTCGAGCGCGCGGGCCCGGAAGGCGTCGCGGACCGTCTCGACGTACTGGAAGACGGGGCGATGGTTCGCGTACGGGATCCACCGGCCGAGGCCCTTCCGCTCGAGGAGGTCGAGCAGGTCGGCGGCGTCGTCCCTCCCCGTGACGGCGCGCGCGAGATCCGCGTCCAGATACGGCGGGATGCTCGTCGCCACGAGGAACGACGCGTCCACATCGTCTCCCAGGTGCTGCTCGATGCGGGCGGCGGCGATGGCGTCCCACTCGATCGAGCGTACGCTCGGCTCCCCGCCCATCTGCGCGACCGCGAGCACCGCGGCGCGCACCGTGAGGGCGTACCCGTCCGTCTCCCTCGCGATGGCGCTCGCGAGGGCGCGGTCGTGGAGACCCGCCTGCCGCGCGAGCAGCGCGTGCACCTCGTCGGCCGCGAACGCGAGCTCGCGGGACGTGATGAGGCGCACGACGCCCGTGCCGGGCAGATCCATGTCCGCGACGGCCGTGTGCCGCCTCGTCGTGATGACGAGGCGCAGCTGGGGTACCGCCCGGACGAGCCGCATCAGATCCCTGTCGATCTGCGGCCCGGCGTCGCCCGCGTTCTCGTACGCGTCGAGCACCAGCGTGACCGGCCCGGCGTCCCGCAGGAGGCCGATGGCGATCTCGGCGGGATCGACGGCCGCGCCGAGCCGCTCGGTGATCCAGCGATCGGTCGACTCGGACAGGGATCCGATGCGCCTCGCGGTCGTCGCGAGCTGCTGCCAGAACGCCTGGCGGCTGGCGACGCCCTCGGCGATCGGGATCCACGCGATCTGCTGACCGTCCCGGACGCGTCGCGCCCAGTTGCGCACGAGCGTCGTCTTGCCCGCGCCGCTCGGCCCCTCGATGACGCAGATCCGCACGACGGACGCGTCGAGGATCCGCTGCAGTCTCGGTCGATCGACCTCCCCTGTGATCTCCGCGTTCGGCTGTTCGTCTTCAGGCGCGGTGGGTCACCTCCGCGCTCCTCCCCTGATGAGCAGGCGCGCGACGCGTCAGAAGCGGATTCGCCCTCTCTTGACGCAGCCGCCGCGTCGGGGCCCTGTCGGCGAGGGTTCTCCGCTCCGGCTCGGCTGGGGCGGAGAGACGGGGCGAGGCGCCGCGGATCTCATCCCCGGATGAGATCCGCGCGCGAAGGAGCGAAACCGGCCGCGCCGCCGCGGGTCTGCGGGAGACTGAGGAGCCGTCCGCGGGGTTCGCCCCCGCGACGGGAGCGCATCGGCGCCCCGACGGCACCCAGCCGCGGCTCGACCCCGCGGCGACGCGGAGGCCCTCCCTCTCCATCTCCCCTCACACGGAGAAGGAGGGCGTCCGCGTCATCCGTCGGCGTCGATGCGCCGCTCCTCCAGCCGCCCGTCGCGCAGCTCCAGCACGAGGTCGGGCTCCAGCCGCGCGAGGAACGCGTCGTCGTGGCTGACGACGAGCACCGCTCCGCGGTACGACCGCAGCGCGTCGAGCAGCTGGTCGACCGTGTCGAGGTCGAGGTTGTTCGTCGGCTCGTCGAGCACGACCAGCTGGGGCGGCGGATCCGCCAGCAGGAGGCGGGCGAGCGCGACGCGGAAGCGCTCGCCGCCCGACAGGGCCCCGACCGGCCGGTGCGCCGCGTCGCCCCGCAGGAGGAAGCGCGCCAGGAGGTTCGGCAGGTCGCGGTCGGGAGCGCCGGGCGCCGCCTGACGGACGCTGTCGAGCGCCGACGCCGCCTCGTCGAGGCCGTCGAGGCGCTGCGGCAGGTAGCCGACCCGGTCGGTGAGCAGCCGCGACGCGGCGAGGACGTCCGCGATCGGATCGGCGCGCCCCGGCGCAGGACGACGCCGATTCTCGGGGGAGGAGGCGGAATCGGGCGGATCCACGGCGTCGCCGCGAGTTCTGGCGTCGTCGTGCATCGCGGATCCGGGAGCGTCTGGCTGCCGGTCAACCGGAGCAGCGGTGGCCGGGTCGGAGCCGCGCGGGGTGAGCTCGGGGTCGTCCGTTGACTGTCCCGATGCAGGACGACGCCGATCTTCGCCGGAAGGGGCCGATCCGGGGTGATCCGCTGCCTCGGCGCGAGTTCTGGCGTCGTCGTGCATCGCGGATCCGGGAGCGTCTCCCGGCACCGCATCCTCCTCCGCCCCGGCCAGCGCGCGCAGCAGCGTCGTCTTCCCCGCGCCGTTCGGCCCGGTGAGGGCGACGCGCTCGGGGCCCTGCACGATCCACGAACGCTCGCCGTCCCCGAGCTCGGCGATCCGGCGCGATGCGGGCACCCGCGGATCCGGCAGGTCGATGCGCACGGAGGTGTCGTCGCGCACGCGGCGCTCCGCGGCGTCGAGCGCGGAGCGCGCCTCGGCCTCCTTCCCGCGGGTCTCCTCGCGGATCCGCCCCGCCGTGTTCTCCGCCGCGTTGCGGCGGGCGTTCACGAGGATCTTCGGCATGTTCTCCGACGCCTTGCGGCCCGCCCGCGCGCGGCGGGCGATCTTCGTCTCGGCCTCGACCCGCTGGCGCTTCTCCTTGGCGAGCGCCTTCTTCGCGTCGGTCTCCGCCTGGCGGGCGGCCTCCTGCTCGCCCTTCAGCCACGCCCGCCATGCGGAATACGGTCCGCCGAACGTCGTCAGCTCGCTGTCGTGGATCTCCGCCGTCGCGTCCATCAGCTCGAGCAGGGCCGCATCGTGCGAGACGACGACGAGCGCGCCGCGCCACCCCCGCACCATGTCGTACACCCGGTGCCGGGCGCCGCGGTCGAGGTTGTTCGTCGGCTCGTCGAGCAGCGTGACGGCGGCACTGCGCAGGCGGATCCCCGCGAGAGCCGCGAGCATCGCCTCCCCGCCGGACAGCTCGCCGACGCGGCGATCCAGCGCATCCGGCGGCAGGCCCGCCTCGGAGAGCACGGCGTGGGCGCGCGCCTCGATGTCCCAGTCATCGCCGACCTCGTCGAAGCGCGCGGGATCCACGTCGCCCCGCTCGATCGCGCGCACGGCGTCGAGCGGCCGGGCGACGCCGAGCAGATCCGCGACGCGCGCCCCGACGTCGAGCGTGAGGCGCTGGGGCAGGAAGGCGACGTCGCCGTCGGCCGCGATGCGCCCGGCGCGGGGCGTCAGCTCGCCCGCCGCGAGACGCAGCAGGGTCGTCTTGCCGGATCCGTTGCGGCCGACGAGCCCCGTCCGCCCGTCGCCGAACGCGCCGGACAGGTCGGTCAGGGCGACGGATCCGTCGGGCCAGGAGAAGGAGAGATGGTCGAATGCGAGAGCGGGCATGATGCCTCCCGGAAGATCTGTGCACGAATGCGCTGATCCCGGGCAGGGACGTGCCTGCATGAGGGGCTCGGAGAAGGGCGAGCATCGACGGATCAGCGCGGGATGCGCTGCGCGATGCTCCTGCCATGGGCGGGCGACGACGATTCAGCGCGGTTCACGCGATGGCGTCGAGGTTCCTCACCGATTCGTTCCGTTCGTCGGGGACGGGGACCCGACCGAGCATAGTCGATCCGCTCGGCCGCGTCGCGGGGATCGGTCCGCCGGGCGACGGGGAGGATCCGTCGCGCGGGGGATCCGCGTCGCGCCGCGCGTTCGTATCGTCGAGGCCATGAGCAGTCAGCAGAAGCAGCCGAACTGGGGAGTCGGCATCGCGATCGGCGTCGGCATCGGCGTCGCGCTGTCGGTCGCGACCGACAACTGGGGCCTGCTCGCGATCGGCATCGCGCTGGGCATCGCCTTCTCCTACGCCTTCGCATCGGGCGACGGAGACGACGGGTCGGAGGGCGACGCGGATCCGGGCGACGGCCCCGATCCGGGAGAGGGAGCCCCGGGCGACGAGCCGGATCCGTCCGCGGCGCCGGGCGAGGGCGCACCGGGCTCCGCCGGAGGGGGCGCCGAGACGTGGGCGGGCTCGGACCTCCCGGCGCCCGAGGCGGACGCGCCGGGTCCCGACGCGGACGCGGGAGCGTCCGAGGGGGACGCCGCGCCGGGCTCGGAGGATCCGGAGACCGGGGCGGACGGCACCGAGGGGCCTACGCCGCCTGCCTCTTCGTGAGGAACGCGATGATGTCGGCGAGCTCGTCGTTCGCGATCGCGTGCCCGAGCCGGGGGTAGATGCGGCCGACGAGGTCGCTGTGCGCGGGCAGCCAGTCGGTGGTGTGCACGATGGCGGCCTCGGGGATGACCTGGTCGTCGGATCCGCGCCCCCAGAACACCGGGAGCGGCGCCTCGGCGAGCACGTCGTCGCCGGGAAGCGCCCCGCCGGCCGCGTAACCGGAGAGGTTCACGACGCTGTCGAAGCGCTCGGGGGCGAGGCGCATCGCCTGCAGCGACACGGCGCCGCCCTGCGAGAAGCCGAGGAGCGTGACGCGCGCCGCGTCGGGTGCCGCGCGGTCGAGCCACTCGAGCAGGCGCTGCGCGGCCTCGGTCACGAGCGCAGGGTCGCGCGTGTCGACGCCCTCGATGGGGTACCACGAGGCGCCGCTCAGGGGGAACGGCGGTGCGAGGGGCGCGCGCACGGCCGCGACCGCGAAGCCGTCGGGCAGGTGCTCGCGCAGGGGGAAGAGGTCGCGCTCGTCGGCTCCGTATCCGTGGAGCAGCACGATCAGGTGGGATCCGGCCGGCTCGCCCGACCAGAGCACGGCATCGTCGTCGAGGGGCGGTGTCTGCATGCAGACCATCATGCCCGCACCCTCCGACGGACGAGGCGGATCCACCCCTCGTCATACCCTCTGGGGGTATCGTGGCGTCGGCGGGCACGAGCCCGCCACGGGAAGGAGCATCGCATGGCCACGCGCACGTACACCGTCCAGGGCATGACCTGCCAGCACTGCGTCATGAGCGTCACCGAGGAGGTCGGGGAGGTCCCCGGCGTCGAGAGCGTCGACGTCGACCTCGCCTCGGGCCGGCTCTCCGTCACCGCGCCCCGGATCGACGACGCGGCCGTCGCCTCGGCGGTGTCGGAGGCGGGCTATGCACTCGCCGCCCCCGGAGATCTCGGTCTGCGCCCCTCCTGAGCGGGTGGCGTCGCGCGGGCTCGCCGCGCGGGTGACCGACCGAGCGGAGATCCCGCGGTTCGCGGGTCGTCCTCGCGGATCCGCGTCCGCCGCTCTCGGGATACCCGCCGTCTCGCCGCGCTCGCCGAGGTGCGTCGCCGGGAATCGCCGCGTCCGCGATCGGCGAGGCGGCGCCTCCCGTCACCCCGTCCGCCGTCTTCGCCGGATCCTGCGCCCGGGCCGCGCGGCGCGGTAGCGTGACGTCATGGCGGTCCGCACACCCGATCCCGATCCCGACGACCTCCCCGACGAGCCGCGTCTGCCGAGCGACCTGGGGATGAGCGGGCTGGGCGCCGTGCCCGGGGGATCAGCGAACCCGGCGTGGCTCACCGAGATCGAGCTGGCGGAGGCGCGTCGCCGCCTGCCGATGCTCTACGTCGAGGCCGTCCCCGTGCGCACGGACGGCACCGGTCAGGTGACCCAGGTGGGCATCCTGCTGAGGTCCACGAGCGTCGGCGAGCTCGTCCGCACGATCGTGTCGGGGCGCGTGCGCCACGGCGAGACCGTGCGCGACGCCCTCTACCGCCACCTCGAGAACGACCTCGGGCCGATGGCCTTCCCGCAGGTGCCGCCGTCGCCCGCGCCGTTCACGGTCGCCGAGTACTTCCCTCTGCCCGGCGTGACCGCCTTCCACGACGACCGCCAGCACGCCGTGTCGCTCGCCTACGTCGTGCCGGTCACGGGCACGTGCGAGCCGCGCCAGGACGCCCTCGAGGTCACCTGGATGACGCCGGAGGAGGCCGCGAGCGACGCCGTCGCCGACGAGATGGAGGGCGGCCGCGGCACGCTCGTGCGCATGGCTCTCGCGAGCGTCGGCGCCCTGCGCTGACGGACCGGCCGCGGGCGGGATGCGTCGGCCGCGACCGTTCCGTCGGAGATCTCGGCGCGGGCGGGGCGGATCCGCCCCGTGCGCGACATGCGGGTGAGGATCTCCGACACAACGGCCGCCCGCGGTCTCGGCGGGCACGCCGACCGGCTCTGCCCGCTCGCCGGCGCACCGGCCTCCGCGCCTCCGCACTCGCCCGATACGCCTCCCCGGATGATCCGCCCCGGCTCGCGCGGCGACAGAGGATCCCCGACGCGCCGGCACGCGCCCGAATACATCTCCCGGACGATGCGCCCCGCGACGGCACCGCCTAGCGTGAGGAGGATGACCCCCGTCCTCCGCCGACTGGAGCCGCACCAGCTGCCCGTCGACATCGTGCTCGCGGCGGCCTTCTTCGCCTTCGCCGGGTTCATCGGCATGAACGAGACGCCGTGGCCGTTCCTCGCGCCCGTCATCGGCGCGATCATGTCGGGGGCGCTCGCCGTCAGGCGCCTGTCGCCCCTCATCTCGCTGGGCGTCGCGTGGGCCGGAGCGCTCCTGCAGATGGCGGCCGGCATGCCGCCCCTGCCGAGCAACATCGCGATCTTCGGGGTGCTGTTCGTCACGGCCGCGTACGGCACGCGTCTCGTCATGTGGCTCGGCCTCGCGTCCGTCGGCCTCGGCGCGCTCGCGATCGCCGTGTACATGCTGCTCATCGACTCGCTGTTCGGGGTGTCGGATCCGCAGGGCACGCCGTTCCCGACGCTCCTGCTGCTCGGCGGCCTGATGTTCGCGACCGCGAGCTTCGGATTCGCGCTCGCGTGGACGGCGGGCGCCCTCGTGCGCGCCACCCGTCGGGCCCGTGCGAACCGCGAGGCGCAGCGTCGCGCCGAGGTCGAGATGCAGGCCGAGCAGGAGCGCGGCCGCATCGCCCGCGACATGCACGACGTCGTCGCCCACTCGCTCGCGGTCGTCATCGCGCAGGCCGACGGGGCGCGCTACGCGGCGAAGGCGGATCCCGAGGTCGCCGCCGACGCGCTCGGCACGATCGCGCAGACGGCGCGCTCGGCGCTCGGCGACGTGCGCATGCTCCTCGCCCAGCTGCGCCACCGCGAGGCCGACGGGCCGCAGCCCACGGTCGCCGACATCGATCCGCTGTTCGCCCAGGTGCGGGCGGCGGGCGTCGACCTGCGGGTCGACATCGACCCCGCCCCGCCCGAGGATGCGCCCGCCGCCGCGCAGCTGGCCGTGTTCCGGATCCTCCAGGAGGCCCTCACGAACGCCCTGCGCCACGGCGACGACGGATCCGTCGACGTCGCGATGTCGTGGCAGCCCGCGTCGGTCGTGCTGAGCGTCGCGAACGGCGTGTCCCCCGGCCGCGTCTCGTCCGACGGGGGAGGGCACGGCATCATCGGAATGCGGGAGCGCGCGCAGCTCGCCGGCGGCCGGCTCGACATCGACCGCGCGGACGGCCGGTTCGCGGTGCGCGCGGAGATCCCCCTGAGAGGAGCATCGTGACGGACGACGGATCCGCCGGCCGGCCCGTGCGGGTGGCGCTGGTCGACGATCAGGCGCTGTTCCGCGCCGGCATCCGCATGCTCGTCGACTCGCAGCCCGACCTCGAGGTCGTCGGCGAGGCGGGAGACGGCCGCGAGGCGCTCGACATGGTCGCCCGCGTGCGGCCGGACATCGTGCTCATGGACATCCGCATGCCCGTCCTGGACGGGATCGAGGCGACGGCGGAGCTGCTGCGCCGGCCGGATCCTCCCCGGGTCGTGATGCTCACGACGTTCGACCTCGACGAGCAGGCGGCTCGCGCGATCCGCGGCGGGGCGAGCGGGTTCCTGCTGAAGGACGCCGACCCGGAGTTCCTCCTCGCGGCGATCAGGGGCGTCAGCTCGGGGTCGTCGGTCATCGCCGCGTCGGCGACCCGCGATCTCTTCGCCCACTTCGCCGAGCCGGCGCGCGAGGTGCCGCCGGAGTTCGCGCGCCTCACCGAGCGCGAGCGGGAGATCTTCGAGCTCGCGGCGCGCGGGCTCAACAACTCGGAGATCGCGGCGAGCGAGTTCCTCAGCGAGGCGACCGTGAAGACCCACGTGAGCCGCATCCTCACCAAGCTCGGCCTCCGCGACCGTGTGCAGCTCGTGGTGTTCGCCTTCGACCACGGGCTGGTCTGAGGGGCGGAGCCGCGCTGCGCTCGCCGCGGGTGCGGATCCGTCGGATCGTCCTGCGGGGCCCCGTGCGCTGCTCGGCGGGTGCACGACGACGCCATTTCTCGGCCGCGGGCCGCGGGCGGGGCGTCTTGACGGGTCCGCTGGCGGATTCTGGCGTCGTCGTGCACGGGGGATCCGTCGGGGTGGCCCTGAGGCTTGGTCGACCGGCTCGCCGCCCCCGGATCTGCGAAGCGCACCTCCCTGCCGCCTCGCGGGGTGCGTTTGTGCGACTCGGAGGGCGGCCCACGTGCCCCGGTCTGCGCAGCGGCTGTGCTCCCGGCGCCCATGCGCTGCACGGCGACGGCCGGCGGAAGGGGCGTTTCCGCGCCCTGGACGCGGATCAGGCGCCCCGGGTCCGCGGATCGCACCTCCCGCCGCCGGATTCGGGTGCGTTTCTGCGATCCGGAAGTCGGTCCGCGCGTCCGTGCCTGCGAAGCGCTCGCACCCCGCGGTGGGGGAATGCCGGAGGCTCCCGGTAGCGTGCCCCTCGACGCGGACGACAGGAGGATCGCCATGATGATGCGGAAGATGACCGCGGTGGGCGCGACCGCTCTTGCGCTGCTCCTCGCGGGGTGCGGGGCCGCGGCCGAGCCCGTCACGGCCGACTCGCCCCCGCCTCCGGCATCCGAGGCGGAAACGCCCGAGGAGACCGCGCCGGAAGAGCCCGAAGAGCCGGAAGAGGCCTGCGCCGACCTCGATGCGGAGGCCGCGCTCGACGAGGCGCTTCCGCAGCTGCCGCCGCCGTTCCCTCCCGAGATGGAGCACATGGCGGATCACGAATGGACGACGCAGGCGGCAGACCTCGCCGCCTACGACCCGTGCGCAGAGCTCTCGTGGATCACCGTCTCGATCTGGGGCGCCACGGCCTCCTCGCCCAGCCAGGTCGCGCTGTTCCACCGCGGCGAGTTCGTGCAGGCGGCCACCGAGCGCGCCTACGGATTCTGGCCCGAGGTCGAACGCCTCAGCGAGGGGGCCATCGAGGTGGTCTACCGCTGGCCGCAGGCGGGCGAGGGCAACGCGAACGCGAGCGGCCGCTCCCCGATGCGCTTCGCCTGGGACGACGCGTCGCAGTCCGTGCTCGTCGAGGGGACCCCGCCGCCGATCGGCTGATCCGCCCCACATCATCCTCCGGGTGTACGCGGATCCGCCTTCCGGCCGACGACGCGCGACCGACCGCGTTCGTAGCGTCGAGGACATGGAGATCAAGACCTCGGACATGGGACTCGCGGCGCGGGTCGCGAACGTGACGAAGACCTACGGCGACGGCGCCGGATCCGTGCGCGCGCTCTCGGGCGTGAGCGTCGGCATCCGCCGCGGCGAGTTCACCGCCGTGATGGGGCCGTCGGGATCCGGCAAGTCGACCCTCATGCACGTCATGGCGGGCCTCGACCAGCCGACGACCGGGCAGGTGTGGATCGGCGACACCGAGATCACGGGGCTCGGAGACACCGAGCTGACCCTGCTGCGGCGCCGGCGCGTGGGCTTCGTCTTCCAGGCGTTCAACCTCGTGCCGACGCTCGACGTCGCCGCCAACATCCGGCTGCCCTACGACCTCGACGGGCGCCGGCCCACCGCGGGCGAGCAGAAGCGCATCGACGGGCTCGTCGAGGCGCTCGGCCTCGGCGCGCGCCTCGCGCACCGGCCCCACGAGCTGTCGGGCGGACAGCAGCAGCGCGTCGCGATCGTCCGCGCGCTGGCCACGGCCCCTGACCTCGTGTTCGCCGACGAGCCGACGGGCAACCTCGACTCCCGCACGGGCCGCGAGGTGCTCGCGATCCTGCGTGAGGCGAGCCGCACGCACGGCCAGTCGATCGCGATGGTCACGCACGACCCGATCGCCGCGAGCCACGCGGACCGCGTGCTGTTCCTCGGCGACGGGCGCATCGTCGCCGACAAGCCGCGCCAGACGCCCGAGCAGATCTCGGAGCACATGCTGCGCGCCGAGACGTCCGGCCAGGAGGCCGCGGCATGAGCGCCGAGACGCGCGGATCCTTCCTCCGCGAGCGCGGGATGGGCGCGAGCGTGCTCGTCGCGGCCCTCTCGTCGGCGTTCGGAGCGGTGCTCCTGTCGACCACCGGCTACCTCGGGTTCCTCGCCAGGGAGTCGATGGGCGACGGCGGATCCGTCGTGCTCGTCGTCGGCATCATGAGCGTGATCTTCCTCATCATCGCGATGTACGTCGGCGCGGTCGTCACGGCCAACACGTTCTCGACGATCGTCGCCGGCCGCACCCGCCAGATCGCCCTCATGCGCCTCATCGGGGCGACGGCCCGCTCGGAGCGCGGCCGCGTCGCGACGCAGGGGCTCGTCGTCGGCGTCCTCGGATCCGCCGTCGGCGTCGTCGTCGGCACCGCGCTGTCGTTCGGGGGAGCGGCGCTCGCCTCGCGCCTCATCGACGCGCCCGCGTACCGCGAGGTGCTGCAGCCCTGGCTCGCCCTCCCGTTCGTCGCGGTCGCCCTGACGACGTGGGTCGCGGCGTGGGCCGGGTCGCGCCGGGTGCTGCAGGTCACGCCGCTCGAGGCGCTCGGCGGATCCGTGGAGCGCCCCCACAGCGAGGTCGCCAGCCGCGGGCGCCGGGTCTCGTCGACCGTGCTGGCGGTGCTCGGCGTGCTGCTCATCGTCGCCGGGATCGTGGTGGGCCTCGCGAGCTCGGTCGGGGTGGTCATCGCGTTCCTCGGAGGGATCCTCTCGTTCACCGCCCTCGTGCTCGGCGCGACGACCGTCATGCCGCCGGTGCTGCGGCTCGTGGGGCGGGCGTTCGGACGGTCAGCGACCGCTCGACTCGCGGCCGAGAACGGGCTGCGCTATCCGGAGCGGTCGAGCCGCATGGCGATCGGCGTGGTCATCGGCGTGACCCTCGTGACGATGTTCGCCGTCGCGACCGAGTCGGCGAAGGCCGTGTTCTTCCAGGGGCTCACGGCGGAGGAGATCGAGGCGCACGGCGTCGGGGCGTTCCTCGACGGGTTCTCGGGGATCATGATGGCGCTCGTGGCGTTCTCCGCGGTGATCGCGGGGATCGGCCTCGTGAACCTGCTGACGATCGGCGTCGTGCAGCGGCGCACCGAGCTGGGGCTGCTCCGGGCGCTCGGCCTGTCGAGCGGGCAGGTGCGCCGCGTCGTGCTGCTGGAGGCGGCGCACATCACGCTCTCCGCGACGCTGCTGGGGCTCGCCCTCGGCATCGCGTACGGATGGGCGGGCGCGCAGTCGCTGCTCGCGTCGCTCGGCGAGGGCGGCGTGTTCCTCGCCCCGGCCGTTCCGTGGCTGCCCGTGACGATCGTGGTCGCGGCGATGGCGCTGCTCACCCTGGTCGCGGCGGTCGCCCCGACCCGCCTCGCCACCCGCGTGAGCCCGGTGGAGGCGCTCGCCGCGGCGTGAGAGGTCCCTGGCGAGGCTCGCGAGTGGCGCAGACCTTCGCGAGTGGCGCAGGTATTCGGCCGGATATCTGCGCCACTCACGAGAACCTGCGCCACTCGCGAGCCGGGCACCCGACCGACCCCGGTCCCGCCCGACCGACCCGGCCCCGTCGTCAGTCGATGTGGGGCATCGCGTTCGGGTCGCCGAACGCGGCGGCCGCGTCGTCGAAGGCCTGCTGCAGGGCGGCGCGCACGGCGATGACGCCCTTCGCGTCGCGCGACGACTCCCGCGCCGACGTGAAGATCTCGCGGTGCGGGGATCCGGGCAGGTCGATGAGGCGCACGGGGCTCTCGTCGCCGGCGAGCAGCTGCTCGGGCAGGAGCCCGACCGCGTGCCCCGACGAGATGAGCCGCACCTGCGCGAGCAGGTCGGCGGCGCTGTAGCGCACGTCGGGCTCGAAGCCCGCCGCACGGCACTGCTGCACCGACCAGGTGCGCACGGCCGTGCCCTCGGGCTCCATCACCCACGCCGCGTCCGCGGCCTCCTCGATCGAGAAGACGCCCGAGTCGTGCCCGACGGCGAGTCGGATCGGGTCGCGGCCCAGCACGACGCGGTCGAGGCCGGGCCGGTGCTCGCGCGTGTGGCCGGGGTACTGCTCGGCGATCACGAGGTCGAAGCCGCGGGCCTCGACCTCGAACAGGCCCTCTTCCGGCGGCGTCACCCACGCCTCGACGCGCAGCCCGGGGTGGGTGACCGCGAGCATGTCGAGCATGCGCGGCAGCAGCGCGCGGGCCGAGGTCTGCAGCGCCGCGATGCGCACGGGCGCGGGGAGCGGGTTCGACACGTCGATCTCGGCGCGCGCCCGCTCCTCGAGGCCGAGCACCTGCGCGGCGTGCGCGGCGACGGTCTCGCCCTGCGCGGTCAGCCGCACCCGGCGCCCGTCGGGCTGCAGCAGCGGCGCTCCGACCTCGCGCTCGAGCTGCGCGAGCTGCTGGGACACCGTGGACGGCGAGTAGCTGAGGGCGGTCGCGACGGCCGTGATGGTGCCGCGCAGCTGCAGCTCGCGGAGGAGCAGCAGGCGGTGCGTGCTCCATCCCGTCGACATCCTTCGAGGCTAGCGAACGGATCCCTTCGCCTTTCTGCGCTGTTGCCCGGGCGTGTCGAGGGGCAGGATGAGGGGCACGATGCCCGTGAGGAAGCGGGCGGACGGACGGATCCGCCGAGGGATCCGGGCCTCGCGCCAGGTCGCGGCGGAGCCGGGAATCCTTTTGGGATTTCCGAATGGATCCCTTCGAAAGTGTGAGCTTTACCTAAGAGTTCTTCCCGCAGAGGATGGATCGGATCCACACGAGAAAAGGGGTGAACGTCAATGACCATCGAGCCGCGCACATCCGCGTCGTTCCAGTCGCCCGACACCGCAGGAGCAGCCGTGAACACAGACATCGACAAGGAGCTCGCTGACAAGGCGATCGCCCAGGTGCGCACGTGGCTCGTCGCCGCGCGCGAGGAAAAGGTCGACGCCGCCGCCCGCAACCTCGCCGGCGTGCTGAGCGACCCGAAGGGGCTCGACTTCGCCGTCGGTTTCGTCGACGGCGTCGTGCGCCCCGAGGACCTGAAGGTCGCGGCGCGCAACTTCCAGCAGGTCTCGAAGATCACCCCGACGTTCCTCCCCGCCCCGCTGCGCGCGCTCATCCGCTTCGGCGGCGCGATGGCGCCCGCCTTCCCGTGGATCGTCGTGCCGATCGCGCGCAAGGTGCTGCGCGAGATGGTGCGCCACCTCATCGTCGACGCGAGCGACGCGAAGCTCGGCAAGGCGCTCGCCCAGATCGGCGGCGAGGGCATCCGGCTCAACGTCAACCTCCTCGGCGAGGCCATCCTCGGCCAGCGCGAGGCCGACCGCCGCGTCGCCGGCACGAAGCGCCTCCTCGAGCGCCACGACGTCGACTACGTGTCGATCAAGGTGTCCTCGACCGTCGCCCCCCACAGCCTCTGGGCGCACGACCAGGCCGTCTCCCACGCCGTCGAGGCGCTCGTCCCGCTGTACCGCACCGCGCGCGACAACGGCACGTTCCTCAACCTCGACATGGAGGAGTACAAGGACCTCGACCTCACGCTCGACGTCTTCATGCAGCTCCTCGACCGCGAGGAGTTCCGCCAGACCCGCGCCGGCATCGTGCTGCAGGCGTACCTGCCCGACTGCCTCGACGCGATGATCCGCCTCCAGGAGTGGGCCGCGAAGCGCGTCGCCTCCGGCGGCGCCCCCATCAAGGTGCGCGTCGTGAAGGGCGCCAACCTGCCCATGGAGCAGGTCGACGCCGAGACGCACGAGTGGCCTCTCGCCACCTGGCCCTCGAAGCAGCACACCGACGCCGGCTACAAGCAGGTGCTCTCCTACGCGCTCACCCCCGAGCGCCTCGCGAACGTGAACATCGGCGTCGCCGGCCACAACCTCTTCGACGTGGCCCTCGCGAAGCTCCTCGCCGAGAAGCGCGGCGTCCGCGTCGAGCCGGGCTCCGGCCTCGAGTTCGAGATGCTCCTCGGCATGGCGACCCAGCAGGCGGCCGTCGTGCGCCGCGACGTGGGCGAGCTGCTGCTCTACACGCCCGTCGTGCACCCCGACGAGTTCGACGTCGCGATCGCCTACCTCATCCGCCGCCTCGAGGAGGGCGCGTCGACCGACAACTTCATGTCGGCCGTGTTCGACCTCGACAGCAACGAGCAGCTCTTCGAGCGCGAGAAGCAGCGCTTCCTCACCTCGATCGAGATGATGCCGACCGAGGTCCCCGCGCCGAACCGCCAGCAGAACCGCGGCGAGCAGCAGCCCGCCGGCCCGCGCGGCGAGTTCCGGAGCACGCCCGACACGGATCCGGCGCTCGCCGCGAACCGCGACTGGGCCGCGGGGATCCGCTCCCGCATGGAGGGCTCCGAGCTCGGCGTCGCGACCCTCGCCGAGGCCGCCGTCAGCGAGAAGGGCGAGCTCGAGCAGCTCATCGTCGACGCGGCCGCGGCCGCCGAGGCGTGGGCCGCGAAGCCCCTCGCCGAGCGCGTCGAGATCCTCCACCGCGCCGGCGACGCCCTCGAGGCGCACCGCGCCGACCTCCTCGAGGTCATGGGCTCCGAGGCCGGCAAGGTCGTCGAACAGGGCGACCCCGAGGTGAGCGAGGCGATCGACTTCGCGCACTACTACGCCGCCAGCGCCGAGAAGCTCGCCGGCGTCGAGGGCGCCGAGTACGCGCCCGCCAAGGTCACCGCGGTGATCCCGCCGTGGAACTTCCCCGCCGCGATCCCCGCCGGCGGAGTGCTCGCCGCGCTCGCGTCCGGATCCGCCGTCATCTTCAAGCCCGCGTCCGCGACCGCCCGCACGGGCGCCGTCATCGCCGAGGCGCTGTGGGAGGCGGGCGTGCCCCGCGAGGTGCTGCGTCTCGTCAAGCTGAAGGGCCGCGACCTCGGCCAGCAGCTGCTGAGCCACCCGACGGTCGAGCAGGCGATCCTCACGGGCGCCTACGAGACGGCCGAGCTGTTCCGCTCGTTCCGCCCCGACCTCCCCCTCCTCGCGGAGACGAGCGGCAAGAACGCCATCATCGTCACCCCGAGCGCCGACTTCGACCTCGCCGCGAAGGACGTCGCCTACTCGGCCTTCGGCCACGCCGGCCAGAAGTGCTCGGCCGCGTCGCTCGTCGTGCTCGTCGGATCCGTGTCGAAGAGCGAGCGGTTCCGTCGCCAGCTCCTCGACGCCGTCGACGGCTACGAGGTGGGCATGCCCTGGACCGAGGGAGCGCGGATCGGGCCGATCATCGCCCCCGCCGAGGGCAAGCTGCTGCGCGGCCTGACGCAGCTCGAGCCCGGCCAGCGCTGGATGCTCAAGCCCGAGAAGCTCGACGCCGACGGCGCGCTGTGGACCCCCGGCATCCGCGAGAACGTCAAGCCCGGATCCGAGTTCCACCTCACCGAGTACTTCGGTCCCGTCACCGGCATCATCGAGGCGGAGACCCTCGAGGAGGCCATCCGGATCGTCAACGCGGTCGACTACGGGCTCACCTCGGGTCTGCACTCGCTCGACGTCGACGAGATCCAGACGTGGCTCGGATCGGTGCAGGCGGGCAACGCCTACATCAACCGCGTCATCACGGGCGCCATCGTGCAGCGCCAGCCCTTCGGCGGCTGGAAGAAGTCGGCGGTCGGCGCGGGCACGAAGGCCGGCGGCCCGAGCTACCTGTTCGGCCTCGGCACCTGGGCCGACGCTCCCGTCGAGGCGGAGGGGGCGCTCGACGCCGACGCCCGCGCGGCGGTCGCGGCGCTCGGCGGCGACGCCGACCGCGAGTGGCTCCAGAACGCGCTGCGCACCGACATCCGCGCGTGGAGCGACGAGTTCGGAGTGGCCCGCGACGTCCAGGGCCTCGAGCTCGAGCAGAACGTGCTCCGCTACGTGCCGACGGCCGTGACCGTGCGCTACGAGGGCGACCGCATCGCGGAGCTCGTCCGCGTCGTCGCCGCCGGCCTGCGGATCGGCGCCCCGATCGTCGTGTCGTCGTCCGAGCAGCTGCCCGGATCCGTGCGCTCCTACCTCGCGACCGCCGGCGTCTCCGCCGTCGTCGAGGGGGAGGACGCGTGGGCCGCGCGCACCGCGAAGACGGCCGAGACCGGCGGGCGCATCCGCCTCGTCGGCGGGTCGGCGGATCCGATCATCGCCGCCACGAAGGGCGAGCCGAACGTCGCGATCTACGCGGGCGAGGTCACCTCGGCCGGTCGCGTCGAGATGCTGCCGTTCGTGAAGGAGCAGGCCGTGTCGATCACGGCGCACCGCTTCGGCAACCCGCGCCGCTACGACGTCCCCGTCGTGGTCGGCGGCGCCAGCGACCTCATCGCCGGCTGAGACCCTCCCCATGAAGCGCCCCGGGCTCCGGCCCGGGGCGCTTCTGCGCGTGCAGGGGCGGGTTGCCGGGCGTGCGGTCGTGCGAGGCGGGAGGGTCACCAAGAAACGTGGCCAGGCGGGCGCGCGGCACGGCGTTTCCTGGCGACCCAACTGCGGGCGGGGGCTCGGCCCGTCGTGCGCGGGGCGCTTCGGGGGAGGGGCCGCCAGGAAGCGTCGCCTGGCGTGGGCGTCGGCACAGCGTCTCCCGGCGACCCCTCTGCGGGCGCGCGGCGGTTCCGTCGGGTCTCTTCGCGTGCGCGGGGACGGGATCGCGGGTTCCGGGCACGGCCCCCGCGTCCCCGCGGGAGCGAGTGAGCCCCGGCTCGCGATTCTCCGAGCGGGCGCCCCGACCGGGATGAGAGAATCGGATCCATGGCATCCTCCCGCGGCACGCAGCTCCTGCGGGGCGCCGCGGGCGCGTCCGTCGCGACGTTCGTCGCGCTGCTGTCGCACGTCGGCGCGGGCGGCGAGATGCCCGCCCTGCTCGGCGTCGCGGTGCCGTGGATCCTGTCGCTCATGGTCTGCACGCTGCTCGCGGGGCGCCGCCTCTCGGCCGTGCGGCTGAGCCTCGCGGTCGTCAGCAGCCAGGCTCTCTTCCACGTGCTGTTCGTGCTCGGCGCCGTCCAGGCGCTGCCGACGGGCGGCGGGCACCACCACTCGCTCGAGCCGATCGTGCTGGCCTCGGGAACGGCGGGCGATCGCCTCGTCGCGGATCCGCTCATGTGGGCGGGCCACGCGCTCGCCGCGGTCGCGACCGTCCTCATCCTGCATCGGGGCGAGGCCGAGATCCTGCGCGGGCTCCAGCTCGTGCGCGATCTCGCGCGCTGCGCGGTGCGCCGCCTCGTCGCCTTCCTCGACGCGCCGCAGGAGTTCCCTGCTCCCCGCGTCGCGGCCCCGCGGCGCGACGACGACCTGCGGCCGCTCGTCCTCGTCGTCTCGTCGCTGCGGCGGCGCGGTCCTCCCGCTCTCGCGTAGGGAGCATCCTCTCCTCCTCGCGACCCTCGTCGGGTGAGCGCGGATCGTCGGCTCGCGCCCGTCGGGCGTCCGCGACGCCGCCTCGACCGGCCGGGTCGGCTCTCCGCGAGCGCCCCGGGCCCAGCCAGCCGCAGACGGCGGCGACATCCGGCATGGTCTCGGACGGCGGATCCCTCGGGATCCCGCCGGCGCGGATCTCGCGGTGTCGCGCCGCCCGTGCGCCGACCGGCCCGGACATGGGCGCGGCCCGCGCTCCGCGAGCGCCCGCCGCGATCCGCCGGCCGGCTCGTCGACGGCGCGGAGCGGACGGCGTCCGCGGGCTCCGGCCCGCGGCTCGCGTCGGAGGAGAGGACGCTCCCTCATCGGAACCCGCCGCGCGCTCCTCGCGCCCGGCGTCATCTTCTGCGCGCGGATCCCGCGCGCCTTCCGAGAGCACGCCCGACCCCGGGCGAACAGAGAGGTCCATCCATGTCATTCACCCGTTCCACCCTCGCGGGCGGCGCCGTCGCGCTGCTCGCGCTCGTCCTGTCGGCCGCGCCCGCGGCCGCGCACGACCAGCTGATCGACAGCAGCCCCGCCGCCGACGAGCGGCTCGACGAGGCGCCCGCCTCGGTCGAGATGATGTTCTCCGGCGACATCATGACCATCGGCGAGGACCAGCTCGGCGCGACCGTGCTCGTCGTCGACGGGTCCGGCCGCGACTGGGTCGAGGGCGCGCCGCAGATCGACGGCGGGGCCGTCACGGTCGATCTCGCGGACGACATGCCCGCCGCCGAATACGAGGTGCGCTGGCAGGTCGTCTCGGAGGACGGCCACCCGATCGAGGGCGTCATCCCCTTCGCGGTCGAGGGAGCGGATCCCGCCGGGGAGGTTCCGACGGAGGAGTCGTCCGCCCCGAGCGCTGAGCCGGAGCCCGAGGCGGACGCGGAGGACGCCGACGACGCCGGAGCCGACGCGGCCGACGCCGAGGAGCAGGGCGTCCCGACCGGAGTGATCATCGGATCGGGCGTCGCGGTGCTGGCGCTGATCGGCGTCGCCGTGTTCTTCGCGATGCGCCGTCCGCGATCGGCGGACGCTGACGAGGAGGACCGGGCATGACGCGCCGCACGCTCGTCGCCGGATCCCTGGTCCTCGCTCTGAGCCTCGCGGGCTGCGCGGGCGAGGCCGCCCCCGACGGACCCGCGAGCGAGACCGTCGAGATCACGGACGCCTGGGTGAAGGCCGCGGACGAGGGGATGACCGCCGGGTTCGGCGTGCTCGCGAACTCCGGTGCCGAAGCGACCGTCGTGTCGGCCGAGAGCGATGTCGCCGGTTCCCTGGAGCTGCATGAGACCGTCGCGTCCGAGACGGGGGAGATGCTCATGCAGGAGGTCGCGGGTGGCTTCGTGCTCCCCGAGGGCGGCGAGCTGTCGCTCGAACCCGGCGGATCCCACCTCATGTTCATGGACCTGGCCGAGCCGCTTCGTCCGGGGGACGAGGTCGAGGTGACCCTCACCTTCTCCGACGAGTCCACCTTCACGTTCTCGGCTCCGGTGAAGGACTACTCGGGCGCCAACGAGAACTACGGCGGCTCCGAGGAGCAGGAGCACGGCGAGCACGAGGAAGGGGAGCACGCGGAGCACGAGCACGGGGGCGATGGCCAGGGGGGATCCGCCTCGGACGACCGCCGGGGACAGACGACCGGCGCGCGCTCGGAGCCTCGCTGATGTCCCGTCCGACGCGCAGCCGCGGCCCGAGCAGGCGACAGTTCCTCCTGGGCGGCACCCTGACCGGCGCCGGGGCGGCGGCCGCCCTGGGCATCGACGCGGCGCTGCGCCCGCGGCTCGCGGAGAAGCCGGAGCCCGCCCTGCACGGCGGCGACGTCGTGCCCTTCCACGGAGCGCATCAGGCCGGGATCGCGACGGACGCCCAGGCGCACGGCGCCTTCGTCGCGCTCGACCTGCGCGAGGGGGTGAACCGGGATGACCTGGCTCGTCTCATGAGGATCCTCACGGACGATGCCGCGCGCCTCACACAGGGGGAGCCGGCCCTCGCGGATTCCGAGCCGGAGCTCGCAGAGCATCCCGCCCGGCTCACCGTGACCTTCGGGTTCGGTCCCGGATTCGTGGCCCGCGCCGGCGGATCCGGTCCGTCGTGGCTGGGGCCCCTGCCGGCGTACGGGATCGACCGACTGGCCTCGGGATTCTCGCACGGCGACCTCGTGCTGCAGATCGCCTCGGACGATCCGATCACCCTGGCGCATGCCCTGCGCATGCTGCTGAAGGACGCGCGCTCGTTCGCGACCGTGCGGTGGACGCAGCGCGGCTTCCGGCGCGCGCACGGCACCGAGCGGCCGGGAACGACGATGCGGAACCTGTTCGGGCAGGTCGACGGCACGACCAACCCCGTGCCCGGCACGACCGACTTCGACGAGCTCGTCTGGTCGTCTGACGGGTGGCTCGCGGGCGGCACGGGCATGGTGATCCGGCGGATCCGCATGGATCTCGACACGTGGGACGAGCTCGACCGTCCCGGCAGGGAGGCATCGGTCGGACGCACCCTCGACAGCGGCGCGCCGCTCACGGGCGGAGGGGAGCACGACGCCCCCGACTTCGAGGCGACGACGGCGCTGGGGTTCCCCGTGATCCCGGTGTTCGCGCACATGCGTCGCGCGCGCAGTGCGGATCCTCGAGAGCGCTTCTTCCGACGGGCGTACAACTACGACGAGCGGGCGACGGGGGAGGAGATCTCGGATGCCGGGCTCATCTTCGTCACGTTCCAGGCCGACGTGGCGCGTCAGTTCGAGCCGGTGCAGCGTCGGCTCGACGAGCTCGATCTGCTGAACGAGTGGACGACGCCGATCGGATCAGCCGTGTTCGCCGTGCCGCCCGGGTGCGATGAGGGCGGCTTCGTCGGCGAGACGCTGCTGGGATAGGGCCTGCGGTGCGCCCGCGCGGCGCAGGGAGCCCCTCGGATCCCTGCGCCGCGCGGGTGGCGTCCCGGCCCTACGCGCAGTGCTCGCGGACGAGGCCCACGAACCGGTCGACGTCCTCCGGGGTCGTGTCCCAGCTCGTCAGCCACCGCACCTCGCGGGTCGCCGCGTTCCAGTCGTAGAAGCGCACGTGCGCGCGCAGTCGGTCGGCGGATCCCTCGGGGAGGACCGCGAAGACCCCGTTCGCCTCCGTGGGCTGGGTGAACGAGACGCCCCGCACGGATCCGTCGTCGATCGCGTCCTGGATCCCCTGCCGCAGCCGCGCCGCCATCGCGTTCGCGTGCGCGCCGGATCGGAGCCACAGGTCGTTCTCGAGCAGCGCGACGAGCTGGGCCGACACGAAGCGCATCTTGCTCGCCAGCTGCGCGGAGTTCTTGCGCAGGAAGTCGACGCCGTGCGCCGCGTCGGGGTTCAGCACGACGACCGCCTCCGCCCCGATGCATCCGTTCTTCGTGCCGCCGAAGCTCATCACGTCGACGCCCGCGTCGCGGGTGAACGCCGCGAGGGGCTGACCGAGGGCGGCGGCCGCGTTGGCGATCCGCGCGCCGTCGACGTGCAGGCTCATGCCGAGCTCGTGCGCGGTGTCGGCGATCGCGCGGATCTCGCCTGAGGTGTAGAGCGTGCCGAGCTCGGTGGACTGGGTGATCGACACGACCTCCGGCTGGATCGTGTGCACCCCGCGCGAGACGGCGTGGGCGCGCACGAGCTCGGGGGACAGCTTCGCGTCGGCGGTCGGCACCGGCAGGATCTTCAGCCCGCCGATCTTCTCGGGCGCCCCGCCCTCGTCGGTGTTGGCGTGCGCGATCGCGGGGGCGATCACCCCGCCCCAGCGGGTGACCATGCTCGTGAGCGCGACGACGTTCGCGCCGGTGCCGCCCCACACGGGGAAGACCTCGACGTCGTCGCCGAGCATCGCGTGGAACCGGGCCCGCAGGTCCGCGGTCCACGGGTCCTCCCCGTACGCGGGCACGTGCCCGACGTTCGCGTCGGCGAGCGCGGCGAGCACCTCGGGGTGCGCGCCGCTGTAGTTGTCGGAGGCGAACCCGCGCGGCGCGGGCACGGAACGGGGATCCATGCCCCCAGGCTACGGCGGGATCGCCGGCCCCCGCGCGCCCCGATGCCCGCGAGCGGGGCGTGCGGCCTCCGGTCGCGAACGGGGCGCGGGGATCCTGAGGCTGCCCCCTCCCGCGAGGGAGCGTTCGGCTGGGAGCAGCGCGGCTCGCGAGCGGCGCAGTTTCTCGCGAGTGGCGCAGTTTCTCGCGAGTGGCGCAGATATCCAGCCGAATATCTGCGCCGCTCGCGGATGTCTGCGCCACTCGCGAGGGGGAGGGGGCGCCGGGGTGCGCGAGCGGATGCGGATCCCGTTATTCGCGTGCGAGCGTCGGAATCCGACGCGACCCCTGCTCGCGGGTGGGCTCCTGCTCGCGAGCGGCGCAGATGCGCGTCGTCATGCCGTCGCCTCTCGGGGCTGTCGGCCCCGCTCGCGTCGGAGGGGAGGAACCACGGCGCGTCCACATCGCCCCGTATCCCCCGCCCCTCAGCGCACCATGCGCCTCTCGACGCGCACGTGATCCGCGCGGCGCTCCTCGATCTCGGTGCCGTCGAAGGAGAACCCGATCCGCTCGTAGAAGGCGATCGCGCGCTCATTGCCCCGCAGCACCCAGAGGTATGCGGGCGCGTCGGCGAGCGCCGCGTCGACGAGGGCGCGTCCGATCCCGGCTCCGTGACGGGCGGGATCCAGGTAGAGCGCCGACAGCTCGAGCTCGCGCGGAGCATCGTCGTCGCGTGCGGGGCCGGCGGAGGCGAAGCCGAGAATCCGCCCGTCGTCGACCGCGATGTCCAGCCGCGCGGGCGATGCCGCGTCGAGCTGCGCGATGACCTGCCGCCACATCGCCTCGCGCGCGCCGACGTCGAGGCCGTCGAGGACGTGCGCCGGCAGAAGGCCGCGATAGGCGTGTCGCCAGGTGGCGACGTGCATCTCCGCGATGCCGCGCTCGTCGCCAGCGCGTGCTGCTCGGATCTCCCACATGCGTCCAGGGTAGGAGCGGCCGTCCTCCTCCCGCGCGCCCCGATGCCCGCGAGCGGCTGCGGCCGCGGCCGCGGGCTCGAAGTGCGCGAGCCGTCGCGCGTGACGGCCGGTGACGCGACCGGCCCCGCGCCCGGGCGCCGCATCCTAGGGTGAGGGCATGACGGATCCGCGCTCGCAGTCCAGGTACCAGGTGCGCCTCGGATGGGGCGCCGAGGGTCTGCGCGAGCTGGCGCCGGCGGAGGTCGTCGTGATCGTCGACGCGGTCGGCTCGTCGCCGCAGCTCGCCGCCGACGCGATGTCGCAGCCGCATCGCCCCACCGTCTTCGCGGGCGCGCTCCGCAACGCGACCGCCACGGCGCGGGCCATCGTCGACGAGCAGCGCGCTCGCGGCGGCCGGGTGGGGATCGCCCTCGTCCTCGCCGGGGACGACGGCCGCTTCGCCGTCGAGGACTACCTCGCCGCGGGCGCCATCGCCGACGCGCTCTCGGACCTCGGGATCGATCACACCGCGCCCGACGTCGCGGTTGCGACCGAGGGCTTCCGGCCTCTCCGGCGGGCGCTCGCGCACCTGCTCTCGTCCAGCGCCGCCGGCCTCGCGCTCGCCGCGGACGGGCACCGCGGCGAGGTGCAGGCCGCGTCGGCGCTCGACGCGGAGGACGAGCCGACCGTCTTCTCCGCCCCGACCGACGAGGGCTGACGGGCGGATCCGTCCCGACCGTCTCGATATCGGCCGAGCGTCTCGGGATCCTGCCGTTCTGGTGGGGTCCTCGCGCGATCTCGAGAGGGCGGGATCCCTCGGCGGCGCGGGGTGCTGCGGAGCGTGAGAGCCCGAACCCGGGTTGCCGGCTGTGCCCCGACCGTCTCGAGGAGGGCCGAGTGTCTCGGGGTCCTGCCGTTCCGCCGTGATCCTCGCGCGATCCCGAGAGGGTGGGATCCCTGTGCGGCGCGCCCCGACCGACGAGGGCTGCGTCCCGACCGTCTCGGGATTCTGCCGTTTCGGCGCGTTCCTCGTGCGATCTCGAGAGGGTGGGATCCCTGTGTGGCGCGCCCCGACCGACGAGGGGTGACGGGCGGATCCGTCCCGACCGTCTCGATATCGGCCGAGCGTCTCGGGATTCTGCCGTCCCAGCGCGGTCCTCGCGCGATTCCGAGACGGCCGGGTCGGCGGGTGCCCGGGCCCTCCCCGTGCGGAAGGACCAGCCGGGTGGTCGTGCCCGAGCGAATCCTCCCCTCAGTCGCGCGGGGTGCGGGCCGCGATGCGGTCGGCGCGGGTGATCTCGCGGCGGCGCCAGGCGAAGGCGAAGCGCGGATCGAAGCCGCGCGCGCACTTCACGCACGACGAGGGGCGCGTGGGCCGTCGATGCCGGTACACGGTGTGGCCGTTGGGGCAGGTGCCCACCCACGGGGCGAGCTCGGTGGCGGTCTCGCCGTGGTGCGTCGTGCCGCCGACGTATCCGATCTCGCGGGCGATGCGCTTCCACGCCGGGCCGTGTCCGGCGTCGGGGCCCGCCATCGCGTGCGCGACCTCGTGCAGGAGGGTCTGGTGGACGTCGTCGTCGCTGAACCGCGCGGCGAGGTAGCGGGAGACCGAGATGCGTCGCTCGGTGAAGTTGCACAGGCCCGCGCGCCGCTTGGCGTTGTCGAACGCGAACGTCCAGCTCGCGTCGAGATGCATGCGGATGAGCGCCTGCGCCCACACCCTCACGCGATCCGGATCCGCCACGCCTCCAGGCTACGACGGGTCTCCGACATCCGACGCGCGGACCAGGTTGGAGTCGAGGGCCGCGCCGGATCCGGAGACGCCCGCACGATGTCGGAGCCCCACGCCGAGGGTGCGCCGCCTCTGCTGAGGAGCTCGGAATCACGCGGGGTGCGCCGGATCCGGGCCCTTCACGGAGACGCTCGGCAGATTCCGAGACGCTCGGGACCAGCCCGCCCCATGCCGGTGGCCTCGGGATCCCGCGGGCCGCGCCGGGGATCCGCTCCAGGCCCCGGCGAGGATGTCCCCGATCGTGCCGGCGGTCTCGGAATCGCGTGAGATGCGCATCAGAACGGCAGGATCCCGAGACGCTCGGCAGATTCCGAGACGCTCGGGAGCAGCCCAGCCCCACGCCGGCGGTCTCGAGATCCTCTGAGGTGCGGCGGGTCGGGGATCCGCCCCAGACCCTTGGGAGGATGCCCGCGCTCGTGCCGGCGGTCTCGGAATCGCGTGAGATGCGCATCAGAACGGCAGGATCCCGAGACGCTCGGCAGATTCCGAGACGCTCGGGAGCAGCCCAGCCCCACGCCGGCAGTCTCGGAATCCTGCGAGATGCGGCGGTTCCGTGCCCTTCGCCGAGACGCCTGCACGATGTCGGGCCCCAGGCCGAGCGCGCGCCGCCTCTGCCGAGCATCTCGGAATCACGAGGGCCGCGCCGGATCCGCCCTCCCTACCCGAGACCCTCGCCCGATCTCGAGACGCTCGGGATCCTCCCTCACTCGCCGGCGGGCGCGTCGCGCCCCGCGCGCCCCCGCGCCGCGACGATCACGGCCATCGCGGTCAGCGCGATCCCCGCGACCGTGACGACGCGCGCGTCGACGAGGCCGATCGCGCTCGCGCCGCCCGCCGTCAGCACGACCCGCGGGAGCTGCATGAGGAGGTTCGCGCTCGTCGTCGCGCGGCCGAGCAGGCGCGAGGGCGTGCGGATCTGCACCTCGGTCGAGTAGGAGACGATCGCGGAGGTCCAGCCGACGCCGATGAGCGCGAGGCCGCCGCCGAGCAGCCACACGCTGTCGCCCAGCATGGGCGCCTGGCCGATGCCGGCGACGACGGCCCCCGTCGCGAGCAGCCGGCCGCGCCCGAGCCGCCTCATCGCGATGGCCGCGACGAGCCCCGCGAGGATCCCGCCGACGCCCGTCATCGCCTCGAGCGGTCCCATCCAGGCGGCCTCGACGCCGATGCGGTCGAGCACCGCGAACCCGACCGCGCTCGTGAGGCCGGACGCGCAGACCATCAGCACGATCGCCGCGGTCATCCGGGCGAGCGGAGGCGTGCGCGCGAGGTGCCGGAAGCCCGCCGTGACCGAGCGCCAGAACCCGCCCTGCTCGTCCTCGACGGGCGACTCCGCGAACCGCAGAAGGAGGAACACGGCCGCCGCCGCGACGAAGCAGGCCGCGGCGGCCGCGACGAGCGGCGCCGGGCCCGTCCACATGTACACGCCCGCGGCGAGGAACGGCAGCGCGAGGCCGCCCACCTGGTCGATCGTCTGGAACAGCGCGTTGGCGGCGCCGAGCTCGTCGTCCTCCAGCAGGTCGCGCAGGATCCCGCCTCGGCATCCCGATGATCCGAAGACCGTCACGCCATAGACGAGCGTCGTCACGTAGATCCACCAGAACTGCTCGGGGCCGGGGAGGAAGAGCAGCGGAACGAGGGACGCGGCCCCGAGGAGGCACAGCGCGGCGAGCATGCGGCGGCGCGAGACGCGGTCGGCGAGGCGCCCGAACAGCGGAGAGATGAGCGCGGGCACGCCGGCGATGGCGAACACGAGCGCCGCGAGGCCCGGGTCACCCGTGAGGTCGGCGACCCACACGCCGAGGATCACGAGGAGCAGCGAGTCGGCGATGTTCTCGAGCACCCACCCGGCCGTGACGCCCGCGAACAGCGGGCTGCGCATGCGGATCCGCGCGGGCGCCTGCGCGTCCATCAGGTCTCCTCGGCGTGAGCGTCGTCGGTCCAGGTGACGGCCAGCAGACGCACGCGGCGGGATCCGTCGGGCCGCAGTGACGGATCCTGCTCCCGCTCGCGGAAGCGCTGGGCGAGGGCGGAGATCTGCCGGTTGAGCTCGGCGAGCTCGTCGCCGGTCACCCAGAACGCCGCGTGCGTCTGGGCGGTGGCGGCGGAGACCGGGTCGTCGCCGTCGCGGTCGATCGCCCGGTCGATGGCGTCGTAGGAGTGCTGGAGGAACGCCCGCACGGCGCTGCGCGATGCGGCCTCGACGTCGGGATCGTCGGAGTCGTCGCCGAGGGCGACGGGGTGCGGCGCCGCGCGCCAGGGCTTCTCGCGGCCGCGTCGCGGGGCGGGCTCGATGAGGCCGAACCGGCCGAGCTGTCGCAGGTGGAAGGAGCAGCTCGCGACCGACTCGCCGGTCGCCTCGGCCATCTCGGTCGCGGTCATCTCGGCGCCGCCGCGCAGCAGATCGATCATGCGGATGCGCAGGGGATGGGTGAGCGCGCGGATCTGCTCGGCGCGGGTGAGGACGCGGTCGGTCATGCCCCCATGATGGATCTTCAAGAACTCTTTAGCAAGAGATCTTTAGAATGGATCCGCGGAGACCGTGCTGGCGGTCTCGGAATCACGCAGGCCGCGGCGGATCGGGGGCTCCCGCTGAGACGCTCGCGCGATTCCGAGATGCTCGGGAGGGTGCCCGCGCCGACCGCTCAGGCGCTCGCGCGAGTCCGCGACGCGGGGGTCAGCCGACGGCCACGCCGCGCGACTCGGCGCGCCGGCGCTCGGCGGCCTCGATCGCCGTCATGGTGATCTCGAGCTGCTCGTCGTCGGCGCCCATCTCCTGGCGCAGGAACAGCTCGCGCTTGAAGTCGGCGCGCGCGCCGTCGTAGTCGCCGGCGTCATAGCGGGTCTTGCCGCGGTGCGAGTGCGCGAGCGCGCTGATGCGCCGCCATCCCTGGCCCTCGGCCTCCTCGACGCACGTCGTCAGCTCGGCCTCGGCGGTCGTGTACGCCCCGCGGTTCTGGTTCACCGTCGCGTGCAGGATCCGGGCGTGCAGCAGATCCCGACGGGTGCCGGACATGCGCGCGAGGCGCACGGCGTGCTCCGAGACCTGAAGGGCCTCCTCGAGCTCGCCCAGCACCTTCAGCAGCCACACCTGCTCGAGCTGAGCCGTGAAGCTGCGCTGCGGGCTCACCTCGACGAGCCGCTCGTAGATCTCGGTGCGGTCGACGATCTCGCGGAGGGTGTCGGGGTCATATCCCTGGATGAAGCCCACGCCGAATCCCTTCTTGCCGTGCGATGCGTGGATCCATCCTGCCGCGTCACGTCTGGGTAACGTCCCAGGCGCGCGGATCCGCGTGTGCGATCAGCGTTCGAAGAGGCGCTCGGACGGCTTCGGCGAGCTCGTGGCGTCGGCGTCCGTGGCGGGCAGCGCCCCCGCGGCGAAGTCGTCGACCTCGCGGCCCTCCGCGACCTTCGCCGGGTGGGGGCCGGCCGCCATGAGGCGCGGCAGCCACTCGGCGGGGAGGGGAGCGCTCGACGCGGCCAGCACGAGGTTGCCGAAGCGGCGGCCCTTCAGCACCTGCACCTCGGCGAGGATCGCGACGTGCGGCAGCACCTGGCGGACGGTGGCGACCTGGCGCCGGGCGAAGGCGAGGCCCGCGCCGTCGGCGATGTTCGCGAGCAGGATCCCGCCCGGCGCGAGCAGCGCAGCGCATGCTCGGTAGAACTCGACGGTCGTGAGGTGCGCGGGCGTCTGCGCGCCCGAGAATACGTCGCACACGACGAGGTCGACGGATCCGCGCATCGCCTGCGGCAGGCGTCCGATCCCCTCGCGGGCGTCGCCGATGCGCACGCGGATCTGCGCGCCGCGGGGGAGCGGCAGGTGCTCGCGCACGAGGTCGACGAGCGGCTGCTCGAGCTCGATGACCTGCTGGCGCGAGCCAGGCCGCGTGTGGGCGATGAACCGCGGGATCGTCATCCCGCCCGCGCCGAGGTGCACGGCGGTGAGCGGGCCGTCTGGCAGCTGGTCGATGACGGCGCCCATCCGCGCGACGTACTCGAACGCGAGGTGCGTCGGGTCCGCGAGGTCGACGTGCGACTGCGGGGTGCCGTCGATGATCACCTCGGATCCGCTCCCGAAGTCGCTCGGCCGGATCTCCGCGATGCCGCTCGAGAGCCGCGCCTGCGGGAAGTCGACGTCCTTCTGGCGCTGTCTGCCCATGGATCCATTCTCGCGCGGATCCGCGCCCGCCCGATGCGTCGCGACTGCGCCTCGCCGGGAAGCGCGGCCCGTGCGCCTGACGACAGCGCGTTTCGCGGCGACCCGGGGCGAGGCGGTGGCGGGGCTGTGCCTCGCCAGGAGATGTCGGGTGCGATGCGCCGCGGGAGGCCGCAGCGCGCGGCGACCCGCGCATGAGGGCGCCGCGCACCCTCGCGCCACGGGGCCGCGCGCGCCCGTGCGGCGTCTCGTCAGCGGCTGCTGAGGTCGCCGGTCACGACGAGGCGCCCGCCGGAGGCGTCGACGACGACGTCCGAGAGGGCGAACGCGTCTCCGCCGAGCGGGAAGGAGCGGCCCGCGAGCGCGCGCAGGCGCCCGCGCAACGGCAGCAGCGCGAGCTTCGACAGGATCCGGCGGCTCGCGGCGGTCGCGCGGTGCACCGTCGCGGTCCCGTCGCGCGCGATCGTGACGTCGGCGCCGATGCGCACCGAGAACCGCAGGAAGAAGGCCTTGAACGCCGCCCCGCCGGCGACGGTGAGGCGGTCGGCTCCGTGTGGCGAGATCGTCGCGGCGATGCTCTCGAGCTTCGCGCCGCGGACGTGCCGGAACGCGCCGGAGACGATGTGCTCGGCGAGGGCGACGAGCGCCTCCTGCGTGGTCTCGACGCGGAAGGATCCGTTCGCGCGTCCGTCGCCGCGGTGCTCGCCCGCCGTGCCCACGAGCTCGCCGTCGCGGCGCATGATGAGCCAGTCGAGGGGCAGATCGCGGACCGACAGCTCGGCGCGCACCTCGTGGCCCTCGATCGTCACAGGGCTCGCGGCGAGGCGCAGCTGCCCGATGGATCCCGGCACCCGCTCGACGATCTCGTCGTAGCGCGGGGTGGGGACGAGGCGGTCGGCGCGCGCCAGGCGGTCGCCGTCGAGCTGGATCCGGGATCCGGAGATGTCGACGGTGACGCGATCGACGTCGCCGCGGCGCGTGAAGGGGCTCGACGCGACGTGCACCGAGCGGGCGAGGTTGCCGGAGATCCGCACGCCGCGATCGGCGGCGTCGGTCAGCAGCCGCACGATTCCGGTCTTCAGCGTCGTCGCGGTGGCGGGCCAGGCCTTCGCGCTCGTCAGATGCCAGGGCCAACGATCCATGCCCCCAGGGTAGGGGACGCCCCGAGCCGGTCGGGGCGCGCGCACGGCATGGCGACGGTCCCGCACGGCGCGTCGCGCTCATATACCTGAGCGTCAGATCCGAGTCAACTACCCGGGTGGACGCCGCGTGTCTCGTGGGGTACTGTGGGTATTTGCGCTCAATGGGTCTTTCCTGCCTTCATATGGTGGTCGGTGGGAGCTGCTCGTGATCCCCGCATATAGCGGCGTGTGGTCACCGAAGGCGGACGCGGCCGTTCGAGCGCACCTCACACCCTGTCGGCAAGGAATCTAGAGGCTCTTCTCGAGCCCACGGAGGTCATCCCCTTGGCTGCTTCGCGCAACGCATCCACTCCCACCACCAAGAACGGACGCGACGCACAGCGTCTGTCGTTCGCAAAAGTCACCGACGCGCTGACGGTCCCCGACCTGCTCGCGCTGCAGACCGAGTCCTTCGACTGGCTCGTCGGCAACGAGTCCTGGAAGGCGCGCATCGAGGCCGAGAAGGCCTCGGGCCGCTCCGACGTGTCGGAGCGCAGCGGCCTCGAGGAGATCTTCGAGGAGATCTCGCCGATCGAGGACCTGAGCGAGACGATGCAGCTCTCGTTCGCGAACCCCTACCTCGAGCCCGAGAAGTACTCGATCGACGAGTGCAAGGACCGCGGCAAGACCTACGCGGCCCCGCTGTACGTCGAGGCCGAGTTCATGAACCACCAGACGGGCGAGATCAAGACCCAGACGGTCTTCATGGGCGACTTCCCGCTGCAGACCCGCGAGGGCACGTTCATCATCAACGGCACCGAGCGCGTCGTCGTCTCGCAGCTCGTGCGCTCGCCCGGCGTCTACTTCGACAAGACGCCCGACAAGACGAGCGACAAGGACATCGTCTCGTCGCGCATCATCCCCAGCCGCGGCGCCTGGCTCGAGTTCGAGATCGACAAGCGCGACCAGGTGGGCGTGCGCATCGACCGCAAGCGCAAGCAGCCCGTGACGGTCTTCCTCAAGGCGCTCGGCCTCACGAGCGAGCAGATCCTCGAGGAGTTCGAGGGCATCGCCTCGATCGAGGAGACCCTCGCGAAGGACACCGTCCTCACGCAGGAGGACGCGCTGCGCGACATCTACCGCAAGATCCGCCCGGGCGAGCAGGTCGCCGCCGAGGCCGCGCGCTCGCTGCTCGAGAACTTCTACTTCAACCCGAAGCGCTACGACCTCGCGAAGGTCGGCCGATACAAGATCAACCAGAAGCTCGGCCTCTCGACCCCGCTGTCCGACTCGGTGCTCACGGTCGACGACATCGTCGCGACCATCAAGTACATGGTGCGTCTGCACCGCGGCGACGAGACCTTCGAGGGCGTCGGCCGGGGCGGCGAGATCGTCGAGAAGCGCATCGCGGTCGACGACATCGACAACTTCGGCAACCGCCGCATCCGCGCGGTGGGCGAGCTGATCCAGAACCAGGTCCGCACCGGCCTCAGCCGCATGGAGCGCGTGGTGCGCGAGCGCATGACCACGCAGGACATCGAGGCGATCACCCCGCAGACGCTCATCAACGTGCGTCCCGTCGTGGCGGCGATCAAGGAGTTCTTCGGAACCAGCCAGCTGTCGCAGTTCATGGACCAGAACAACCCGCTGGCGGGCATCACCCACAAGCGCACGCTGTCGGCGCTCGGCCCCGGCGGCCTCTCCCGCGAGCGCGCGGGCGTCGAGGTCCGCGACGTGCACCCCTCGCACTACGGCCGCATGTGCCCGATCGAGACGCCCGAGGGCCCGAACATCGGCCTCATCGGCCGCCTCGCGACCTACGGCCGGATCAACGCGTTCGGCTTCATCGAGACGCCGTACCGCCGGGTCGTCGACGGCAAGGTCACCGACCAGATCGACTACCTGACGGCCGCCGAGGAGCAGTCCTACAACGTCGCGCCGGCCAACACGCGCCTGAACGACGACGGATCCTTCGCGGAGGACCGCGTGCTCGCCCGCGAGCACGGCGACGAGGTCGACCTGATCCCCGCCGAAGAGGTCGGCTACATGGACGTCTCGCCGCGCCAGATGGTGTCGGTCGGAACGGCCCTCATCCCCTTCCTCGAGCACGACGACGCCAACCGCGCGCTCATGGGCGCGAACATGCAGCGCCAGGCGGTGCCGCTGCTCGAGGCCCAGGCCCCCCTGGTGGGAACCGGCATGGAGAAGTTCGCCGCGATCGACTCGGGCGACTCGATCATCGCCGACCAGGCCGGTGTCGTCGCCGACGTCACGGCCGACTACGTCTCGCTGCAGCTCGACGAGGGCGGCACCCGCGACTACTTCCTGCGCAAGTTCGACCGCTCGAACCAGGGCAACACCTACAACCAGAAGGCCGTCGTCCGCGTGGGCGACCGCGTCGAGATCGGCGAGGTCATCGCCGACGGCCCCTCGACCGACAACGGCGAGCTGGCGCTCGGCAAGAACCTCCTCGTGGGCTTCATGTCGTGGGAGGGCTACAACTTCGAGGACGCGATCATCCTCAGCCAGAACCTGGTGAAGGACGACACCCTCACCTCGATCCACATCGAGGAGTACGAGGTCGACGCCCGCGACACCAAGCTCGGCAAGGAGGAGATCACCCGCGACCTCCCCAACGTCAGCCCGGAGCTGCTGAAGGACCTCGACGAGCGCGGCATCATCCGCATCGGCGCCGAGGTGCGACCCGGCGACATCCTCGTCGGCAAGGTCACGCCGAAGGGCGAGACCGAGCTCTCGGCCGAGGAGCGCCTCCTCCGCGCGATCTTCAATGAGAAGAGCCGCGAGGTGCGCGACACGTCGCTCAAGGTGCCCCACGGCGAGCAGGGGACCGTCATCGCGGTCAAGGAGTTCGACGCCGAGGAGGGCGACGACGAGCTGGGCTCGGGCGTCAACCGCCGCGTCGTGGTCTACATCGCGCAGAAGCGCAAGATCACGGAGGGCGACAAGCTCGCCGGCCGCCACGGCAACAAGGGCGTCATCGCCCGCATCCTGCCGGTCGAGGACATGCCGTTCCTCGAGGACGGCACGCCGCTCGACGTGATCCTCAACCCGATGGGAATCCCCGGCCGCATGAACTTCGGCCAGGTGCTCGAGATCCACCTCGGGTGGATCGCGCAGCAGGGCTGGAAGATCGAGGGCGACCCCGAGTGGGCCGTGAACCTGCCCGAGGAGTTCCGCGACGTCGCGCCCGGCACGCCGGTCGCGACCCCGGTGTTCGACGGCGCCGAGGAGGAGGAGGTCCGGGGTCTGCTCGGAGCGACCCTCCCGACCCGCGACGGCGACCGCCTGATCGACGAGTCCGGCAAGGCGCGTCTGTTCGACGGACGCACCGGCGAGCCGTACCCGTTCCCGATCTCGGTCGGCTACATGTACATCCTCAAGCTGCACCACCTCGTCGACGACAAGATCCACGCGCGCTCGACCGGCCCGTACTCGATGATCACCCAGCAGCCGCTCGGCGGAAAGGCGCAGTTCGGCGGCCAGCGCTTCGGCGAGATGGAGGTGTGGGCCCTCGAGGCCTACGGCGCCGCCTACGCGCTGCAGGAGCTGCTCACGGTCAAGTCCGATGACATCCTCGGCCGCGTCAAGGTGTACGAGTCGATCGTCAAGGGTGAGAACATCCCGGAGCCCGGCATCCCCGAGTCCTTCAAGGTGCTCATGAAGGAGATGCAGTCGCTCTGCCTGAACGTCGAGGTGCTCGGCAAGGACGGCGACGTCGTCAGCCTGCGCGACACCGACGACGAGGCCTTCCGCGCGGCGGAGGAGCTCGGCATCAACATCTCCAGCCGATTCGAGTCCGCCTCGATCGACGAGATCTGACCGCCGGCCGATACAGAGATTTCCCACACAGGAGAGTCAATTGCTCGACGCAACCACTTTCGATGAGCTTCGCATCGGCCTGGCCACCGCCGACGACATCCGTCGCTGGTCCTACGGTGAGGTCAAGAAGCCCGAGACCATCAACTACCGCACGCTCAAGCCCGAGAAGGACGGCCTCTTCGGCGAGCAGATCTTCGGACCGAGCCGCGACTGGGAGTGCGCCTGCGGCAAGTACAAGCGCGTGCGCTTCAAGGGCATCGTCTGCGAGCGCTGCGGTGTCGAGGTCACGAAGAGCTCCGTGCGCCGCGAGCGCATGGGCCACATCGAGCTCGCCGCGCCCGTCACCCACATCTGGTACTTCAAGGGCGTCCCCTCGCGCCTCGGGTACCTGCTCGACATGGCGCCGAAGGACCTCGAGAAGGTCATCTACTTCGCCGCCTACATGGTGATCTCGGTCGACGAGGACGCGCGCCACCGCGACATGCCGACGCACGAGAACAACCTGCGTCTCGAGATCAAGAACGTCAGCGACCGCCGCGACGCCCGCGTCGCCGCGCGCCTCCAGAAGCTGGAGGAGGAGCTCGCGACGCTCGAGGCGGAGGGCGCCAAGGCCGACCAGAAGAAGAAGGCCAAGGACGCCGCCGAGAAGGAGATGGCGACGATCCGCAAGCGCGCGGACGAGCAGGTCTCCAAGCTCGAGCGCATGTGGGAGGAGTTCCGCACGCTCGAGGTCGGTCAGCTCAAGCCGGAGGACGACGTCTTCCAGGAGCTGCAGGACCGCTTCGGCCAGTACTTCGACGCCCGCATGGGCGCCGAGGCCCTCCAGGTGCGCCTCGCGCAGTTCGACCTCGCCGCCGAGGCGGAGTCGCTGCGCCTGCAGATCTCCGAGGGCAAGGGCCAGCGCAAGATCCGCGCGATCAAGCGCCTGAAGGTCGTCAACTCGTTCCTCTCGACGGGCATGTCGCCCGCCGCGATGGTCCTCGACGTCGTCCCGGTGATCCCGCCGGAGCTGCGCCCGATGGTCCAGCTCGACGGAGGCCGCTTCGCCACGAGCGACCTGAACGACCTGTACCGTCGCGTGATCAACCGCAACAACCGCCTGAGCCGCCTCATCGATCTCGGCGCCCCCGAGATCATCGTGAACAACGAGAAGCGCATGCTGCAGGAGTCGGTCGACGCGCTGTTCGACAACGGTCGCCGCGGCCGCCCCGTCACGGGCACCGGCAACCGCGCTCTGAAGTCGCTCTCCGACATGCTCAAGGGCAAGCAGGGGCGCTTCCGTCAGAACCTGCTCGGCAAGCGCGTGGACTACTCGGGCCGTTCGGTCATCGTCGTGGGCCCGCAGCTCAAGCTGCACCAGTGCGGTCTGCCGAAGCAGATGGCGCTCGAGCTGTTCAAGCCGTTCGTCATCAAGCGCCTGATCGACCTGGGCCACTCGCAGAACATCAAGGCCGCGAAGCGCGCCGTCGAGCGCACCCGTCCCGAGGTGTGGGACGTGCTCGACGAGGTCATCCGCGAGCGCCCCGTGCTGCTCAACCGCGCCCCCACTCTGCACCGCCTGGGCATCCAGGCCTTCGAGCCACAGCTCGTCGAGGGCAAGGCCATCCAGCTGCACCCGCTCGTCTGCGCGGCGTTCAACGCCGACTTCGACGGCGACCAGATGGCCGTCCACCTTCCCCTGTCGGTGGAGGCGCAGGCCGAGGCGCGCGTGCTCATGCTCGCGTCGAACAACATCCTCAAGCCGTCGGACGGCCGCCCGGTGACCCTGCCCTCGCAGGACATGATCATCGGTCTGCACCACCTGTCGACGGTCAAGGAGGGCGCCACGGGCGAGGGCCGCGTGTTCGGCTCGGTCGACGAGGCGCAGATGGCGTTCGAGGAGGGCACGCTCGACCTGCAGGCCCGCGCGCGCATCCGCCAGCCCGGTCTCGACTTCCTCGAGGGCGACGCCCCCGAGGGCTACGAGACGCACGGTCTCGTGGACGCGTCGCTCGGCCAGATGATCTTCAACGACCAGCTGCCGAAGGGCTACCCCTTCGTGCGCGAGCAGGCCGACAAGGGCAAGCTCTCGCAGATCGTCAACAAGCTGGCCGAGGAGTACCCGAAGGTCACGACGGCGGAGACGCTCGACAAGATCAAGGACGCCGGCTACTACTGGGCCACGCGCTCGGGCGTCACGGTCGCCCTCAGCGACATCGTGACCCCGGAGTCGAAGCCGCGCATCGTCGCCGAGTACGAGGCGAAGGCCGCGAAGATCACGGCGCAGTACGAGAAGGGCCTGACGACCGACGACGAGCGTCGTCAGGAGCTCACGGCCCTGTGGACCGAGGCGACCGACGTGCTCCAGAAGGAGATGAAGGACGCCTTCCCCGAGGACAACACCATCTACCGCATGGTGTCGTCGGGAGCCCGAGGAAACTGGCTGCAGATCCGCAACATCGCGGCGATCCGCGGCCTGGTGAACAACCCCAAGGGCGAGATCATCCCGCGTCCGATCCTGTCGTCGTTCCGCGAGGGCCTGACGGTCGCCGAGTACTTCATCGCGACCCACGGCGCCCGCAAGGGCCTCGCCGACACGGCTCTCCGCACGGCCGACTCGGGCTACCTGACGCGTCGTCTCGTTGACGTCTCGCAGGACGTCATCATCCGCGAGGAGGACTGCGGCACGTCGAAGGGGCTCACCTACCCGATCGCGGCGCCGAACGCGGAGGGCGTGCTCGTCAAGGACGCCAACGTCGAGAACTCGGTGTTCGCCCGCAGCCTCGCGGTCGATGTCGTGGCGGAGGACGGCACCGTTCTGGCCCAGGCGGGTCAGGACGTGGGCGACCCGCTCATCGACCGGCTCGTCGCGGCCGGCGTCACCGAGATCAAGGTGCGCTCCGTGCTCACCTGCGACTCGGCGGTCGGCGTCTGCGCCCGCTGCTACGGCCGCTCGCTCGCGACCGGCAACCTCGTCGACATCGGCGAGGCGGTCGGCATCATCGCCGCCCAGTCGATCGGCGAGCCCGGCACGCAGCTGACGATGCGCACGTTCCACACGGGCGGATCAGCGTCGGCCGACGACATCACGCAGGGTCTGCCCCGCGTGCAGGAGCTGTTCGAGGCGCGCACCCCGAAGGGCGCGTCGCCGATCGCCGAGGCGTCCGGTCGCATCACGATCGAGGAGACGGAGAAGGGCCGCAAGGTCATCCTGACCCCCGACTCGGGCGACGAGCCGCACGTCTACTCGGTGCTCAAGCGCGCGACGCTCCTCGTCGAGGACGGCCAGCACGTCGAGGTGGGCCAGCCCCTCCAGGTCGGCACGCTCGACCCGAAGGAGATCATGCGCGTCATGGGCGCCCGCGAGGTGCAGAAGTACCTCGTCGACGGCGTGCAGGGCGTGTACCGGTCGCAGGGTGTGCCGATCCACGACAAGCACATCGAGGTCATCGTGCGCCAGATGCTGCGGAAGGTCACCGTGGTCGACCACGGCGAGACCGACCTGCTGCCGGGCGAGATGGTCGACCTGCGTCACTACCAGGACGTCAACCGCCGGTCCGTGGCCGAGGGCAAGCGCCCCGCGTCGGGCCGTCCGGAGCTGATGGGAATCACGAAGGCGTCGCTCGCGACGGAGTCGTGGCTGTCGGCCGCCTCGTTCCAGGAGACGACCCGCGTGCTCACGCAGGCCGCCATGGAGGGCAAGAGCGACCCGCTGATCGGTCTCAAGGAGAACGTCATCATCGGAAAGCTCATCCCCGCCGGCACCGGCCTCGCGAAGTACCGCGACGTCGTGGTGGAGGCGACGGAGGAGGCGAAGAGCGAGCGATACCCCAACCGCATCTTCGCGTCCGACGGCGCGTTCGCGGAGGGCGACTACAGCTACGTCGACTTCGACGCGTTCTCGACCGACGACTTCACGCCGGGCTCCTACAACTGAGCTGACGTGAGCTGAGCCGGAAGGCCCCGAGGGTTCGCCCTCGGGGCCTTCTCGCGTGTCCGGAGAGCGCTCCGGATGCGGATGTTCGCGCGGCGCGGTCGGGCGGATGGCCTGACCGCGCACGACGGGCTCGGCGGGGGTCGCCTGGCGTGCGCGGCCCCCGACCCGGCGCCTCAGCTCACCATGCGGGGGCGGCGACGCCCGGAAGCGTCCAGACGCCGAGCGCCGTTCCCGTCGACGACAGCTCGGCTCCGTCGAACGACACGCCCTCGCCGAAGAGGTGCGCCGCGTCGGCGCTCTCGGGAAGGCTGCCCGCGGGAATCGCGAGGGTCGCGGCGCTGCGGGCGGCGAACACGAGAACCGTCTCGTCGGCCGACTCGCGAACGAACGCCAGGGCCTCCTCCGAGGCCGCGATCCAGCGCAGGCCCCCCGTCGCGAGCGCGGGGTGCGCGCCGCGCAGCGCGAGCAGGTCGCGGTAGAGCGACAGGGTCTCCGCGACACCGGGATCCGACTCGGTCCCCCACGGAACGGGGGTGCGCGAGCTCTCGCCGTCGGCGCCGACGGCACCGAACTCGTCGCCCGCGAACACGACGGGGACGCCGGGGAGCGTCACCGTCAGGCCCAGCGCGACGGGGACCCCGCCGTCGATCGCGTGGGTGCGGAATCGCGCCGTGTCGTGCGTGTCGAGCGCATTCATGTTGCCCAGCTGCACGCGCCACGGGTATCCGCTCGTGAACCGCTGCAGCGAGTCGACGACGTCGCGCGCGTCGTAGCGGGAGAACGGCAGGCCGAAGTACCAGGGAACCGTGCGCTCCTCTCCGTCGGCTCCGACGTAGGGTGTCGGCTGCGGGTCGCTGAGCCACGCCCACACGGGGCGCGTGAGGATCGTGTAGGTCATCGCGCCGTGCCAGGCATCGCCCTGCATGTCCTCGGTCGCGTCGTTGGTCGACTCGGCGAGCAGCACGGTGTCGGGGTTCTCGGCGATCATCGTGCGCCGGATCGTCTGGCGCACCTCGGCGTTGAGGTCGACGTCGCCGAAGCGGCCCGTCATGCTGGCGACGTCGATGCGCCAGCCGTCGAGCGAGAACGGCGGCTTGAGCCACCGCGCCACGACCGAGTCGGGGCCGTCGATGAAGCGTCGTCGCAGCTCGGGGCTGCTCCAGTCGAACTTGGGCAGGCTCTTCGCGCCGAGCCACGACTCGTAGTCGCCGTCGTCGCCGAAGTAGTAGAAGTCGCGTTCGGGGGCGTCCGCCGAGGCCTCGGCGCGACGGAACCACTCGTGGCCGTCGCCCGAGTGGTTGGTCGTGAGATCGCCGATCACGCGGATCCCGCGCGCGTGCGCCGCCTCGGTGAGGCGCACGAGCGCGTCGTCGCCGCCGAGCAGCGGGTCGACCGACGTGAAGCTCGACGCGTCGTAGCGGTGCGCCGAGCGCGCCGGGAAGAAGGGCGTGAGGTAGATCAGGTTCACACCGAGACTCGCGAGGTGGTCGAGGCGATCCGTGACGCCGTCGAGGTCGCCGCCGTAGAACTGCTGGACGCGTGCGGGCATGACGGGGTCGACGGGATCGTCCCAGTCGGCCGAGATCGCCCACTCGGGGGCGGGGCGCTCGTCCGCCGCCTCCGAGCGCGCGAAGCGGTCGGGGAACACCTGGTACATGACGGACTCGGCGAGCCATGCGGGCGGCGCGGGGTGCGCGAGCAGGGCGAAGTCGTCGTCGTCGCGCTGCTCGATATGGCTGAGGCCCGACTGGTTGAGCCAGGAGACGCGGCCGTCGCTGTAGGTCAGCATCCAGCGGTACCCGTGCCGGGGGTTGACGACCGTGACGGCGGCCTCCCACCACTCCCAGCCTTCGGCGTCGGTCGCGACGAGCGTCGCGTCGCTCCAGGAGGGCTCGCGGTCGGGGTTGGAACGCACGCGCACCCCGGCAAGGGGGGTCTCGGCGCGCGTGCCGAAGGCGGCGGGGACGCGCAGCCGCACGCGCACGACGTCTCCGAGCGCCGGGGCGGCGTCTTCGACGCAGAGCGGCGAACCGTCGTGATGGGGAATGTTCATGGGGTGCCTCCGTTGAGGGGGAGCCGACGAATGATCACGCGGTTGCGCGGACGAGGTGCCGCGGCAGAGCCGTCAGGTTGTTGTTCGGTTGTGGTCTCGCGCGCGTCGAGGCTACTTGACGCTGCCCGCGGTCAGGCCGCCGACGATGTAGCGCTGCAGCGAGAGGAACAGGGCGGTCGGCAGCACGGCGGCGATGAGCGCGCCGGCGGAGAAGACGCCCCAGTTCTGCGCCGTCTCCTGCGAGACGAACTGGTACAGGCCGATCGCGAGCGTCTGCTTGGCGGGATCCTGCAGCACGACCGACGCGATCACGAAGTCGCCCGTGACGCTGATGAACGACAGCAGGCCGACGATCGCGAGGATCGGCGCGACGAGGCGCAGGATGATCGTGAAGAAGATGCGGGCGTGCCCGGCGCCGTCGATCTTCGCGGCCTCGTCGATCTCGGCCGGCACGGTGTTGAAGAAGCCGTACATGAGGAACGTGTTCACGCCGAGGGCCCCGCCGAGGTAGATCATGATGAGGCCGATCGACGAGTTCAGCCCCAGGAGGGGGAAGATGTCGCCGATCGCCGACATCAGCAGGAAGATCGACACGAACGCCAGCATCTGCGGGAACATCTGCACGAGCACGAGCCCCATGAGCCCCCCGCGGCGGCCGCGGAAGCGCATCCTCGAGAACGAGTAGGCGGCGAGCGCGCACAGGATCACGGTCCCGATGGATGTCGCGACGCCGATCACGAGCGTGTTGATGAACCAGAGACCGTACGGGCGGTTGGGATCCTGGAACAGCTCGGCGTAGTTGGCGAACGAGATCTCGGAGAACAGGGAGTTCGCGGTCAGAAGCGTGCCCGACGAGTTGAACGACGCCGACAGCACGTACACGAGCGGGAAGGCGCAGAACACGACGACGACGAGGCCGACGAGGTGCCGCCACCCCGTCTCGCGGAACCAGCGCCCGAAGGGGCGGCGGGTGCGGGCCGCCTGCGTGCCCGGCGCGACGATCAGGCGCGTCGCGTTCGCGGTGTTGTTCGCAGCCATGTCAGTTCAGCTCCTCGAGCATCTTCGTCCTGCGGAAGCTGATGAGCGATATCCCCGCGATCACCAGGAAGATGATGATCGAGAAGGCGCTGGCCAGACCGTAGTCGCGGTCGGATCCGATGAACGCGACCTTGTAGACCATCGAGATCAGCAGGTCGGTGTGCCCGGCGTTGATGCTCGCGTCGGACATGCGCGGGCCGCCGCCCGTGAGCATGTAGATCAGGTTGAAGTTGTTGAAGTTGAACGAGAACGACGAGATCAGGAGAGGCGCGACCGAGATCATGAGGAGCGGCATCTTGATGTGCCGGAAGACCTGCCACGCGCTGGCGCCGTCGATGCGTCCCGCCTCCTGGACGTCCTCGGGAAGCGCCTGCAGGGCGCCCGTGCAGATGAGGAACATGTAGGGGAAGCCGAGCCAGAGGTTGGTGAGGAGGATCGCGACCTTCGCCAATGTGGGGTCGTTGAGCCACGGTATCTGCGCCCCGCCGAGGATCACCTGGTTGATGAAGCCGAAGTCCTCGTTGTACATGCCCATCCACACCAGAGCGGAGAGGAACCCGGGGAAGGCGTAGGGCAGGATCATGACGACGCGGTAGTACTTCTTGCTCTTCATCCGCGGATCGTTGAACACGATCGCGAGGAACAGTCCGAGCGCGAAGGTGGTCGCGACCGACAGCACGGCGAAGGCGATGTTCCACGCGAACACCGCGATGAAGGGCCCGCGGATGGACTGCTCGGTGAACGCCTCGACGAAGTTGTCGGCGCCGACCCACACCTGCCATCCGGGCTGCAGCTCGGTGCCGTCCTCGGCGACGAAGGCGCCCGTGCCCTCATCGCTGTACACCGTTCCCGTCGCGGTGTCGGTCATGGTGTCGGCCGTCTCGTCCCAGACGAGATCGGAGCGGAACACGTAGGAGGTGGATCCGTCGGTCGTGCGCAGCGAGCCGTCGTTGAGGTCGTCTGTGAGGGGGACGCTGAGGTCGCCGATGCGGTCCTGGTTGCGCACGATCTCGTCGAACGCGAGGGCGCGGTACCCCTCGGCTTCCGGGTTCGCGACCGACTCGAGCGGCTGCTCGCTGCCGCCGATGAGCTCCTCGCCCGTCGACGGGTCGGTCACGAGCAGGAAGAAGTCGTCGTCGCGCTCCAGGACGCTCGTGGGGTAGGAAGGCGAGTTCTCGACGCGCTCCTCGGACTGCAGCAGCAGCGCGTGCACGGCATCGGCTTTCGACGAGTTGTGTCCCGAGCCGAAGTTCGTGAACGCGATGTAGCCGGAGTACAGCACGATGAAGATCTGGAACACGAGGAGGAACACGAGCCCCGGCGTGAGGTACTTCGCCGGGAGCATGCCGGGAACCAGGTAGATGACGTTGATCGCGACGACGGCCGCGCCGATGATGAGCGGCACGATCCACTGCCCCTGCGCGATGAGCGACAGCGACGCGTAGACGGCGAGCGCATCGATGCCGCCGAGCAGCGCGATCTTGATCGCCCAGACGTACCACGGCACGCTCGCGGCGTCCGCGACGGAGCGGGCGCGACGGCGGCGACGCGCTTCGGCGGCGCTCTCCGGCGCCTCGGTCTCGGGGGCTGCTGAGGTCATCATCGATTCCTGAGTGTCCGTTGGAGGGGCGAGGTGGGGGGGGGGGGGGGGGGGCCCCCCCCCCCCCCCCCCCCCCCCCCGCCGGGGAACCGAGCCGTCAGGCGACGAGCTGAGCGCCGCCTGCGACGATGTTGAGCTCGTCGCCGAGCTCCATCGAGATGAAGCCGTCGCGCGCATCGGCGACGATCTTCGTGCCGTCGACCTGCGTGATGCGCACCTGGCCCTCGGCCAGCGTCGCGAGCGTCGGCTCGTGACCGGGCATGAAGCCGATCTCGCCCTCCGGGGTCTTCGCGACTACGAGGGTCGCCTCGCCGCGCCAGACCTCGGCCTCCGCCGACACCAGGTTCACCGTGAGCGCCATGATCAGGCGTTCTCCTTCTGGATCCTGTCCCAGTTGGCGAGGACGTCGTTGAGGCCGCCGACGTTGAAGAACGCCTGCTCCGCGACGTGGTCCATCTCGCCCTTGACGATCGCGTCGAACGACTCGATGGTCTCCTTGAGCGGAACGGTCGAGCCCTCGACGCCCGTGAACTTCACGGCCGTGTAGGTGTTCTGCGAGAGGAACTGCTGGATCCGGCGCGCACGCGACACCGTGATCTTGTCCTCCTCGCTGAGCTCGTCGACGCCGAGGATCGCGATGATCTCCTGCAGCTCCTTGTTCTTCTGCAGGATCTGCTTCACGCTCGTCGCCACGCGGTAGTGGTCCTCGCCGAGGTAGCGGGGGTCCATGATGCGGCTCGTCGAGGTGAGCGGGTCGATCGCCGGGTACAGGCCCTTCGACGCGATCTCTCGCGAGAGCTCCGTCGTCGCGTCGAGGTGCGCGAACGTCGTCGCCGGGGCCGGGTCGGTGTAGTCGTCGGCGGGGACGTAGATCGCCTGCATCGAGGTGATCGAGTTTCCGCGGGTCGACGTGATGCGCTCCTGCAGGATGCCCATCTCGTCGGCCAGGTTGGGCTGGTAGCCCACGGCCGACGGCATGCGGCCGAGCAGCGTCGACACCTCGGAGCCCGCCTGCGTGAAGCGGAAGATGTTGTCGATGAACAGCAGCACGTCCTGCTTCTGCACGTCGCGGAAGTACTCGGCCATCGTCAGGGCCGACAGCGCGACGCGCAGACGCGTCCCCGGCGGCTCGTCCATCTGGCCGAAGACCAGGGCGGTCTTGTCGAGCACGCCAGCCTCGTCCATCTCCCAGATGAGGTCGTTGCCCTCTCGGGTGCGCTCGCCGACGCCGGCGAACACCGACACGCCGCCGTGGTCCTGCGCGACGCGGGTGATCATCTCCTGGATGAGCACGGTCTTGCCGACGCCCGCACCGCCGAAGAGGCCGATCTTGCCGCCCTGCACGTAGGGGGTGAGGAGGTCGATCGACTTGATGCCCGTCTCGAACATCTGCGTCTTCGACTCGAGCTGGTCGAAGGCCGGGGCCTTGCGGTGGATCGGCCAGCGCTCGGTCACCTCGAACGAGTCGGCGTCGACGTTCAGCACGTCGCCCGTCACGTTGAAGACCTTGCCCTTGGTGACGTCGCCGACGGGGACCGAGATCGGCTCGCCGGTGTCGCGCACCTCCTGGCCGCGGACCATGCCGTCGGTGGGCTTCAGCGAGATGGCGCGGACCATGTCGTCGCCCAGGTGCTGCGCGACCTCGAGGGTGATCTCGAAGGGCTCGCCGCCCGAGGTGATCGTCGTCTTGAGCGCGTTGTAGATGTCGGGCAGCGAGTCGTGCGGGAACTCGATGTCGACGACGGGGCCCGTGACTCGGGCGACGCGCCCGACGACCGCGGTGCGGGTGTCAACCGTGGTTGTCATGTCTTTCGTCTCTTTCCTGGATGTCCTAGGACGCCAGCGCGTCCGCGCCGCCGACGATCTCGGCGATCTGCTGCGTGATCTCCGCCTGACGCGCGTTGTTGCGCAGGCGGGTGTAGTCGGTGATGAGCTTGTCGGCGTTGTCGGATGCCGACTTCATCGCCTTCTGCGTGGCGGCCTGCTTCGCGGCGGCCGACTGCAGGAGGGCGTTGAAGATGCGGCTCTGGACGTACACCGGCAGGAGCGCGTCCAGCACCTCTGTCGCCTCGGGCTCGAACTCGTAGAGCGGGTAGAGCTCGGCCGGCGCGCCGGCGTCGCCCGCCTCATCCGCCTCGACGACCTCGAGCGGCAGCAGGCGGACGGTCTCCGGCTCCTGCGTCATCATGCTCACGAAGCGGTTGTAGACGACGTGGAGCTCGTCCACCCCGCCCTCGGCCGCGTCGGTCGTGTACGCCTCGAGGAGCGCGTCCGCGATCTCCTTCGCGTTCTCGAACGACGGGGTGTCCGCATCGCCCGTCCACTCCTGCTCGGCCGCCATCTGGCGGAACTGGAAGTAGCCCACCGCCTTGCGTCCGAACAGGTAGTAGACGACCTCCTTGCCCTCGCTGCGCAGCAGCTCGCCGAGCTCGAGGGTCTCCTTGATGACCTGCGAGTTGAAGGCGCCGGCGAGGCCGCGGTCGCTCGTGAGGAGCAGGATCGCGGCGCGCGTCGGGTTCTCCGGCTCGCGGGTCAGCGGGTGGTCGATGTCGGTGTAGGTCGCGACGGCGGAGACCGCTCGCGTCACCGCGCGGGAGAAGGGCGACGACGCGCGCACGCGCGCCATCGCCTTCTGGATGCGCGAAGCCGCGATGAGCTCCATCGCCTTCGTGATCTTCTTGGTCGTCTGAGCAGAGGAGATCCTCTGCTTGTACTCCCGGAGTTGTGCGCCCATGATGCGTCTCTTTCGCGGGCGTTACGCCGTGCGGCCCTTGACGATCTTCTCCTGGGCGATGTCCGCCTCGTCGGCGGCATCGTGGTGCTCGGCCACCGGAGCCTGATCGGAGGGCTGGAACTCGAGGAGGAACGTGTCGACGCCCTTCTCCATCGCCTCGAGGACCTCGGGCTCGAGCTTGCCGGACGAGCGCAGGTCGTCGAGGACCGACGTGTTGCGCCCCAGGTAGTCGAGCAGCTCGCGCTCGAAGCGGAGGACGTCCTCCACCGGAACCGTGTCGAGCTTGCCGTTGGTGCCGGCCCAGATCGAGACGACCTGCTCCTCGACGGGGTACGGGGAGAACTGGGGCTGCTTGAGCAGCTCCATGAGGCGCGCGCCGCGATCGAGCTGACGGCGCGAGGCCGCGTCGAGGTCGGACGCGAACATCGCGAACGCCTCCAGCGAGCGGTACTGGGCCAGCTCGAGCTTGAGCGTTCCCGAGACCTTCTTGATGTGCTTCAGCTGCGCGTCGCCGCCGACTCGCGAGACGGAGATTCCCACATCGACCGCGGGACGCTGGTTCGCGTTGAAGAGGTCGGACTGCAGGAAGATCTGGCCGTCCGTGATCGAGATCACGTTGGTCGGGATGTACGCCGAGACGTCGTTGGCCTTGGTCTCGATGATGGGCAGGCCCGTCATCGACCCCGCGCCCAGCTCGTCCGAGAGCTTCGCGCAGCGCTCGAGGAGGCGGGAGTGCAGGTAGAAGACGTCGCCGGGGTACGCCTCGCGGCCCGGCGGGCGACGAAGGAGGAGCGACACGGCGCGGTAGGCCTCGGCCTGCTTCGACAGGTCATCGAACACGATGAGGACGTGCTTGCCCTGGTACATCCAGTGCTGGCCGATGGCCGAGCCCGTGAACGGGGCGAGGTACTTGAAGCCCGCGGGGTCCGAGGCGGGAGCCGCGACGATCGTCGTGTACTCCATCGCGCCGGCCTCTTCGAGCGAGCCCTTCACGGACGCGATCGTCGAGCCCTTCTGGCCGATGGCGACGTAGATGCAGCGGACCTGCTTCTCGGGGTCGCCCGACGCCCAGTTGTCCTTCTGGTTGATGATCGTGTCGATCGCGATCGCCGTCTTGCCCGTCTGGCGGTCGCCGATGATCAGCTGACGCTGACCGCGGCCGATCGGGATCATCGCGTCGATGGCCTTGATGCCCGTCTGCATCGGCTGGTGGACGCTCTTGCGGTCCATGACGCCGGCGGCCTGGAGCTCGAGCTCGCGCTCGCCCTCGATGCCGGCGATATCGCCGAGGCCGTCGATCGGGGTGCCGAGCGGGTCGATGACGCGGCCGAGGTAGCCCTCGCCGACCGGGACCGACAGGACGCGGCCGGTGCGGGTGACCTGCTGGCCCTCCTCGACGCCCGTGAACTCGCCCAGCACGAGCGCGCCGATCTCGTTCTCGTCGAGGTTCTGCGCGAGGCCGAGGGTGCCGTCCTCGAAGCGGATGAGCTCGTTCGCCATGACGCCGGGGAGCCCCTCGACGTGTGCGATGCCGTCGGCGGCGTCAGCGACGGTGCCGACCTCGTTCGCGCCAGAACCGGTGGGCTCGTAGGCGGCGACGAAGTCCTTCAGCGCGTCACGGATGACGTCGGGGCTGATGGTGATGTCTGCCATTGTCTTCCTTCGTTGTGCGGGCCGTGCGGCCCGGATGCTTCCGGCGCGGAAGCGTTCAGCCTGCGAGCCTCGTCCGGAGATCGGAGAGGCGGGACGAGATGCTGCCGTCGATGACCTCGTCGGCGATCTGCACGCGGATGCCGCCGACCACGGAGGAGTCGACGACCTCGTTGACGGTCACCTCGGAGCCGTGGCGAGCAGTGAGAGCGGCGCGCAGCCGGTCGCGCTGCGCATCGGTCAGCGGCGCGGCCGTGTGCACTGTCGCGACGGCGCGGCCGCGCTCGTCGGCGACCACGCGGATCGCGTGCTGCAGCGCGGCGCGCACGCGGCGCTCGCCCGGCTGCTGCACGAGCGAGGACACGACGACCTCCGAGCCGGCGCTCACGCGACCGCCGAGGAGCGTCGCGACGAGGTCGCCCTTCTTCGACGCGTCGCCCAGGCGCGCGCCGAGCGCGAGCTCGAGCTCCGGGTTCTGCGCGATGAGGCGGGTGACCTGGAACAGCTCGCTCTCGAGGTCGCCCTGATCGGCCTTCGACGCGGCGCGGATCGCAAGCTCCTCGATGCCCCGGACCAGGTCGGCTGCGTTCGACCAGCGCTGCTCCGCGACGGCCGCGAGCACACGCTGAGCGGCGGGAGAGAGGGATCCGAAGACCCGGCCGACGAGCGCCGCGCGAGCGGGGGCGTCGGCGGTCTGGTCGGCGAGCGCGCCGCTCAGCGCCGAGGAGCCGCCCGCGGCACGGGCGGCGGCGAAGAGCTCGCGCGCCGTGTCGAGGTCGACCGTCGCCTGGGCGAGAGCGTCCGCGCTCGCCTTCAGCGCCTGAGTGGTCGCGCTGCCCATTACCTCGCCGCCTTCTCGGAGGCCTCGAGGTCGGCGAGGAAGCGGTCGACGACGCTCTGCGCCTTCTGGTCATCGCTCATCGACTCGCCGATGACGTTGCCCGCGAGGTCGAGGGCGAGGGAGCCCACGTCGCTGCGCAGCGAGACCATGGCGGCCTGACGCTCCGCCTCGATCTGCGTCTGCGCGGAGGCCGCGATGCGCTCGGCCTCGGCCGTCGCCTGCGACTTCGCCTCGTCGACGATCTTCTTGCCGTCGACGCGGGCGGCCTCGCGGATCTCGCCGGCCTCCTTGCGCGCCTCGGAGAGCTGCTGCGTGTACTCGGCCAGAGCGGCCTCGGCCTTGCGCTGCGCCTCGTCGGCCTTCTCGATGTTCCCCTCGATGGCGGCGGAGCGTGCGTCGAGCACCTTGTTCAGGCGCGGCACGGCCACGAAGACCACGACCGCGATGATCACGGCGAAGCACACGGCCGACCAGATGATGTCGTATGCCGCGGGGATCAGAGGGTTCTGATCCTCCTCGGCGGCGACAGTGACAAGAGCCTTCAGCATCCTGTCTCCTTACCTGTGAGTCGAGGGAACGGGATCAGCCGAAGATGAAGGGCGTCGCGATGCCGATGAAGGCGAGGATCTCGATGAACGCGACACCGATGAACATCAGCGTCTGCAGGCGTCCGGCGAGCTCCGGCTGGCGAGCCGTCGACTCGATCGTCTTGCCGACCACGATGCCCAGACCGATGGCCGGGCCGATCGCGGCGAGACCGTATCCGATGGTCGCGATGTTGCCGGTGATGTCGGCGAGAACCGTCGAAGCGTCCACTGGGGTGTTTCCTTTCGTAGGGCGAGCAGCCGGTCGGCTGCCCGTCAGTGCTCGTCCGCAACCGCGAGCTGGATGTAGACCGCGGTGAGGATGGTGAAGACGTACGCCTGGAGGGCGGCGACGAAGATTTCGTAGAGGGTGAAGGCGAGGCCGAGGCCGAGCGTGGCCGGCGACAGGACCGTCAGCCAGTTGAGGCTCAGCAGGAAGAAGTGGGTGGCGCTGAAGAGCAGCACCAGCACGAGGTGGCCCACCATCATGTTGAGCAGGAGTCGCAGGGTGAGCGACACCGGGCGGAAGACGAACGTCGAGACGAGCTCGATGATCGCGATCACGGGAACGAGGTACCCGGGCACGCCGCCCGGCACCAGCGAGTTCTTCATGAAGCGCCCGAAGCCGTGGCGCTTGATGCCCGCGTAGATGAAGGTGATGTACGCGACCACGGCGAGCATGAGGGGGACGCCGATGACGCTCGTGCCCGGGATGTTCATGCCGGGGATGATGCCCGTGATGTTGAAGAACAGGATGCCGAGGAACATCGCCGACAGCAGCGGCACGAACCGCTTCCCGTCCTTCTCGCCGAGCACCTGGTAGACGATCTGCTCGCGCACGAAGCCGAACAGGAACTCGATGACCTGCTGGCCGCGCCCGGGGATCACCTTCATGTTGCGCGTCGCAAGGAGCAGGATCGTCACGAGGACGACCGTGGCGATCACCTGAGCGAGGTTGATGCGCGTGAACTCGAAGGGGCCGATGGAGAAGATCGCCTCGGGGAAGAATTCGGCGATCGACGGCGGGTGGAACTCGACCTTGTCGGCCATCGGTGCGATCTTGCTCGGCTGAGTCAACGCATGGCTCCAGCTTCTCGCGCAGACCGGGGCCTGCGGGGTGTGGTGTGGTGAGAAGGCCTGCTGCGTCGAACCGGCGCCTCAGTGTGCCGGGACCCGTCGCAGGACCTCCACCAGCCTACCAAACGATCGGCGTGCTTTTGACGGGCTGTAGAAATCGATCAGCGATCCGCGGCGCGCTCCCCGCGGTCCTCGCCCTGCTCGTCGTCGCCCGGGAGGGCGACGTCGCTCACCGAGGGGATCCGCATGCGGGCGATGACCGCGACGTCGACGACGAGCGAGGCCACCGCGGTGACGACCAGCGCGCCGTAGAGCACCCCCCGGACGACCCAGTCGATGCCGAACACGAGGTTCAGCGCGATGATGAACGCCAGGATCTTCACGAGGAAGACCCCCATGAAGATCCCGAAGAAGACCACGGGGTAGTTCGGGGTGCCGAACCAGCGGTTCGCGAACAGGATGCTCGCCGCCGTGAGGGCGGGGAAGAGGAATCCGATCACGGAGCCGAGCACTCCGCTGAGGAGGCCGTCCGTCCCGGCCGCGAGCTGGCCGATGACGGCCGCCCCCACGAGCACGACCCCGCAGACGACGGCGCTCCAGATGAGGACGTTGCGCATGATCGGGTTGCTGGACACGGGCGAGGGGGCCATTCAGGTCTCCTGGGTCTCGGAGGCGACGGGGGTCGCGGAGGGGCGGGGCGGGGGCTGCGAGGGCACGAGCGTGAGCACCAGGCAGGCGGCCACGCCCACGAGGCCGAAGCCCACGGCGAGCCAGTACTCGCCGAACCAGTGGTCGCCGAACCAGTCGGCTCCCGTGAAGAGGTACATGAGGAGGACCGTGAGCGCGGACACCGCCGTCCACGCGTAGAAGATGAGGGTCGCGTCGCGGTCGGTGTGCCCCATGTCGAGCATGCGGTGATGCAGGTGCTCCCTGTCGGGCGAGAAGGGCGACTTCCCCCTGCTCATGCGCCGGATCACCGCGAGGCCGAAGTCGAGGAGCGGCAGCACCACGACGATGATCGGCAGGAGGATCGGCAGGAGCGTGCCGAGGATCTGCGAGCGGCCCGTGACGTCGGGGTCGAGCGCGGCGGGGGGCAGCTGCCCCGTGATGGCGATGCCGCTCGTCGCCATGAGCAGGCCGATCACGAGCGCGCCCGTGTCGCCCATGAACATCTTCGCGGGGTGCCAGTTGATCGGCAGGAATCCGGCGCACGCGCCGACGAGGACGGCCGCGATGAAGGTGCCGAGGTTGGCGAAGCTCGTGGCGCCGGCGTCGCGGACCAGGATGTACGAGTAGACGAAGAACACGCCGTTGGCGATGAGGCACACGCCCGCCACGAGGCCATCCAGGCCGTCGATGAAGTTGACGGCGTTCATGACGATCACGATCGAGAACATCGTGAGGATGATGCTGATCCAGCTCGACCACAGCGTGATGCCGCCGATCGGGAGCGCGTAGATCTGCAGCCCTCCCCCGATCGCGATGATGCCGGCGGCGATGAACTGCGCGCCGAGCTTGATCATCCAGTCGAGGTCCCACAGGTCGTCGGCGACGCCGACGAGCGCGATGAGGAGCGTCGCCCCGAGCACCGACCAGACGACACGGGGCTCCGCCCAGAAGATGCCGAAGTAGTCGAAGGCGCGGGAGACGAGGATGGCGGCGACGATGCCGAGGAACATCGCGATGCCGCCGAGACGCGGCGTCGGCGTCTTGTGGACGTCGCGCTCGCGGACGGGGGGATGCAGCCGGTACCGCAGCGCGATGCGCCAGATCACCCAGGAGAGGACGAACGTGATGCCCGCCGTGATGAGCGCGGTGAGGAGATAGAGCTTCACGCGTCGTCCTGGAGGAGGTCGCCCAGGACCTCGCGCAGCGCGTCGCGGCTCACCGCACCGTCGCGAAGGATCCGCACCGCCCGCTCGCCGCGGCCGGGGACGAGCGACGTCGCGTCGACGATCGTCGAGGCGACGCCCGTGCGCACGGGCCCGTCGTCCAGATAGGCGGCGACGCTCTCGCCCAGCATGCCCTTGGCGGAATCGATGTCGATCGCCGCGGGACGGCCGGTGAGGTTCGCGCTGGACACCGCGAGCGGGCCCGTCTCGGCGAGCAGCTCGAGGGCGATGGGGTTGTCGGGCTGGCGCACCGCGACGGTCCCCCGCGTCTCCCCGAGATCCCAGGTGAGGGAGGGCTGGGAGGGGAGCACGATCGTCAGTCCCCCCGGCCAGAACGCCTCGACGAGGCGCGAGACCTCCTCCGGGACCTGCTCGACGAGCGCGGGGAGCGTGTCGGCGGACGAGACGAGCACAGGCGGCGGCTGCTGCCTGGTGCGCCCCTTCGCGTCGAGGAGCGCCTGCACGGCGTCGGCGCTGAACGCGTCGGCCGCGATGCCGTAGACCGTGTCCGTGGGCATCACGATGACCTGGCCGCGCTGGATCGCCTGGCGAGCGTGGCGCATGCCGGAGAGCATCTGCTCGCGTTCGCGGCAGTCGAAGACGGAGATCATATCGGCTCGATTCTACGGTTCCTCCCGCCCTCAGGCGGGTCGCAGCGCGGTCGTCGCGCGGTCGCGCTGGGTCAGGTCGGGGTGCGTGGCCGTCGCCTGCCACCCGTCGGCGGCGAGGATCGCGCGGACCGCACCGCCCTGCCACTCCCCGTGCTCGAGGACGATGACCGCCCCCGGTCGGCCGAGGCGGAGGCCGACCCTGCTGATGGTCCGGATCGGATCGAGGCCGTCCGGCCCGCCGTAGAGCGCGGCGGCGGGATCGTGCAGACGCACCTCCGGGTCGCGCGGGATCGCCTCGTGCGGCACGTAGGGCGGGTTGGAGACGATCACCGCGACGGTTCCCGCCAGGTCGTCGAGCGCGGCGTCGAGGTCCCCATGCCGCAGGTCGACCCGTGGCGCGATGGCGTCGACGTTCCGCCGGGTCCAGACGATCGCCTCGTCGGACCGCTCGACCGCGTGGATCCGCGCGTGCGGCACCTCGGTGGCCAGCGCGAGGGCGATCGCTCCCGATCCGGTGCCGAGGTCGACCGCGATCGGCTCCGGCTCCGCCGCCGAGCGGAGTGCGTCGACGGCGAGCTGCGCGACCTGCTCGGTCTCGGGCCGCGGCACGAACACCCCGGGACCGACCCTCAGCGTCAGGTGCCGGAACGGGGCCGCTCCGACGATGTGCTGCAGCGGCTCCCGGTCGCGCCGCCGGCGCAGCATCGCGCGGAGCGCCTCCCCCGCGCGCTCCGGCATCGCGTCGCCGCGGATGATCGCCGTCTGCACCTCGCCGCGCGAGACGTCCGGCCCCAGGGCGGCGGCGACGAGCAGCTCCGCGTCGACCGCGGGATCGGGCACTCCGGCGTCCGCGAGGGCGCTGATCGCCCCCCGCAGGACGTCGCGGAGAGCGGGAGGCGATGAGGGCTGGTCCGACACGATCCCCCACCCTATTCCGGCACCCTGTGACATCCTTCGACACACATCGGCGCCGCGCCGTCCGCGCGCCTCTAGGCTTACCGTGAGCCCCTGGCCCCTGACCGAAAGGCACCCCTCCCATGGCTGCGATCCACTCCGACATCACGAGCGCGTTCGGCGGCACGCCCCTCGTCCGCCTCAACCGCGTGACCGACGGCGCCGGCGCCGAGGTCGTCGCGAAGCTCGAGTTCTTCAACCCCGGCTCGAGCGTCAAGGACCGCCTGGGCGTCGCCATCGTCGACGCCGCCGAGGCGTCGGGCGAGCTGCCCGCCGGCGGCACCATCGTCGAGGGCACCTCGGGCAACACCGGCATCGCGCTCGCGCTCGTCGGCGCCGCGCGCGGCTACCGGGTCGTGCTGACGATGCCGGCCTCGATGTCGCAGGAGCGCCGCGTGCTGCTGCGCGCCCTCGGCGCCGAGCTCGTGCTGACCGACCCCGCGAAGGGCATGAACGGCGCCGTCGAGGAGGCGAAGCGCATCGTCTCGGAGACCCCCGGCGCCGTGCTCGCGAGCCAGTTCGAGAACCAGGCCAACGTCGAGATCCACCGCCGCACCACCGCCGAGGAGATCATCGCCGACACCGACGGCGAGATCGACGTGTTCGTCGCGGGCGTCGGCACGGGCGGCACCATCACCGGCGTCGGCCAGGTGCTCAAGGAGCGCGTCCCGAACGCGCGGATCGTCGCGGTCGAGCCGGCCGACTCGCCGCTCCTCAGCGAGGGGAAGGCCGGCCCGCACAAGATCCAGGGCCTCGGCGCCAACTTCGTTCCGGCGATCGTCGACCGCGACGTCATCGACGAGATCGTGACCGCGCCGCTCGACGCCGCCCTGGCCACGGCGCGCGACCTCGCCGCGAAGGAGGGCATCCTCGCGGGCATCTCGTCCGGCGCCGCCGTGTGGGCCGCGGTCGAGATCGCGAAGCGCCCCGAGTACGCGGGCAAGCGCGTCGTCGTGGTCGTCCCCGACACCGGCGAGCGCTACATCTCGACCCCCCTGTGGGAGAGCCTCCGCGACGACTGATGGCTCTCGGGATCCGCGAAGACCTCCGCGGGGGGGGGGGGGGGGGGGGGGGGGGGGGGGGGGGGGGGGGGGGGGGGGGGCGCCGGCCCCCCCCCCCCCCCCCCCCCCCCCGCCGGGGATCACTGGATGACGGTGACGGACAGCGTCGAGGTGTAGTCGC
>NZ_JAMXWT010000014.1:0-80789 GCF_050958665.1 Microbacterium sp. gxy059
TGCCGACTCCTGCGCGAGGTACCCCTCGGCCTCCACGCGCGAGACGCTCTCGGACAGCGGAGCGGTGTCGAGCACATGCGCCTCTCTCACGAAGCACCCTCGCCGTCGCGCGTCCGGATCGGGTGCAGCTGCGCCCGCCGGCCCGAACTCGTCTTCCGCATCCCTCCATGGTGGCACCCGCGCCGCGCGCATGACGACGCCGATCCGCGCCTGAGCACCCCGATCCGACCGGGCTTCCGGGCATCGCGCCGAGAGATGGCGTCGTCGTGCACCGGCGCCGGGGAACCGCCCCCAGACGCGAGCGCGGCGCCCGTCGAACGGATCGACGGGCGCCGCGCGGGCTCAGAGGCGGATCAGAGGTGGGTGCGGAAGAACGGCACGGCCGCCTCCAGCACCTTGCCCGTCGCCTCGGGCTGGTCGTACAGCTCGTAGTGCGTCACGCCCTCGAGCACCTTCAGCTGCCTCTCCTTCGACGCGGCGCGGCCGAACAGCTCCATGCCGAGGCGGTACGACGCGAACGCGCCCGGCTTGTCGCCGATGACGACGAGCAGCGGCTGCGTGAGGAACGTCTCGGCGTGCGCGTAGGCGTCCCACGTCGCGAGCGCGCCCTGGCGGGCGAAGGTGAAGCTCGTGCCCCCGTTCTCGTGGAAGCCGCGGACGGTCTTGTAGTAGTCGGCCGCCTCGAGCACGTCGACGTCCTCGACGCCGGCCTCGCGGGCCGCCTCGACCGACGGGAGGGCAGCAGATCGTTGATCTGCTCGGCCTGGCCGCGCGCCTCCGCCGTGCGCTGCGCGGCGACGGCCTCGAGCATGGCGATCGGGTCGTAGTTCGAGAAGCCCTCGCGCATGAGGCGGCCCACGTTCGAGCCGGCGACCGGCGCGAGCGCTTTGATCCGGCGGTCGATCATCGTCGCCGCGACCGCGCAGCCCGCGCCGCCGCACACGGCGATCGCGCCGATGCGGTCCCCGTCCGCCCACTCCTGGGTGACGAGGTAGTCGATCACCTGGCTGAAGTCGCCGACGCTGAATCCGGGATCCTCGGTGAAGCGCGGCTCGCCGCCGCTCTCGCCCTGGAAGCTCGCGTCGAACGCGATGGCGACGAAGCCCTCCTTGGCGAGGGCCGTCGCGTACACGTTGCCCGCGGTCTGCTCCGTGACGCTGCCCGTGGGGTGCGCCGCGATGATGACCGGGTGCTTCGCCGAGGCGTCGAAGTCGGCGGGGAAGTAGATGTTCGCCGCGATGTCCCAGGCGAGGCCGGGGAACGTGACGGAGGTGATGGTGGGGGTCTGGTCGGTCACGACAGTGCTCCAAACACGTCGTCCGAGTGGATCGGTTCGCCACCCTGATGGGGTGTGCAGTAACCGCTCTGCAAGCGCGCGACGGGCCCCACCAGATCCGGAACCATCCTAGGAAAGAACCGTCCTCGGTTCGATCCGCCTCCTGCTCATCCCTGCTCAGCGCCCTCCGCCTTCTTCGCCGCCTCGAGGCGGGCCTGGCGGCGGGCGCGGCGGGCGGCCCTCGCCGCGGCGTCGTCCATGTTGTCGCCCGACGCGGGCTTCTCGGCGGCCGGGGCGCGCTTCGGCTCGGGCTCCGGAGCCGGACGCTCGGGCATCCGGAACGGCGCCGCGGCCGCCTCCGGCTTCTCGTCGTGCGCGATCGGCACCTGCATGAGCATCGCGCGGCCCGCCTGCACGAACATGCCGCGGCCTTCCGGGAAGTCGGCGCGCTTGACCCGCCCGAACGGCACCTTGAACAGGCTGTCCCCGTCGTAGGCGTCGGGCTTCAGCGCGATGCCCTGGCGCCCCGCCTTCCACTCGCCCATCACGCCGGATCCGCCGCCGGCGCGCGTCACGTCCGCCTCGCCGATCAGCATGTGGTCGCTCTCGTTGATCGCCTTCAGCAGCCCCCGCATCGGCCGGTCCGCCGGCCCGTCGGCGAGGTGCGGCATGTCCTCGCACACGATGAGGATGCGGAACGGGATCGACTCGTCGGCCACGATCTCGGTCAGCTCCGTCGCGAGCTGCTTCTCGTCCTCGCCCCGCGTGGCGCTGCGCACCCACGGCCGGAAGTCGGCGAGCTCCGAGCGGCGCGTGCCGAAGTGGAACAGCTTCACCTCCGGATCGAAGCGCTCCATCGCGATGACGAGCGACTTGAGCGCGTTCGTCTTGCCCGACTGCGGCGGGCCCGTGACGATGAACGACCCGGCCGGATCGAAGCCGCGCGCCGCGAGCGTGTCGTCCGCGACGCCGAACACGGGCCGCCCCGACGCCGTCGCCGGCAGCTCGCGGATGTCGACCCGCGTGGGCAGGGATCCGATGCTCGGCGCCTCCTGCGCGCCCTCCGCGCGCAGCCGCTCCGCGAGCTCGTCGAGGCGCTTCGCCTGCTCCGAGGTGTTCGACGTGCCGCCGAGCACCGCCAGCTGCACCTCGTTCTTGTCGACCACCGACCGGCCGGGAGGCGACTGGTCGCTCAGCACGTCCTTGTCCGCGCCGAGCAGCGTGTACTGGTTGACGTCGGAGAGCCGCAGCACGATGCGCCGCGAGATGTTCGACGCGACGGCCGTCGGCACGGCGCCGCCGCGATCCGCCGTGATCACGGCATGCACGCCGAGCGGACGTCCCTCGCCGAGCACCCGCATGAACTCCCGGTAGAACGGGGCGCGGGCCGACGTGATCTCCCACTCCTTCTTGAAGTCGGGATAGTTGTCGACGAGCAGCACGATGCGCGGCATCGACGGATCCACCAGCTCGCGGTACTCCGTGAGGTTCGAGGCGTGCGCCGCCGCGAACGCCTCCGCGCGGCGGTCGAGCTCGCGGCCCAGCGTGCGCAGCAGGCGCTGCACGCGCTCCGCGTCGTCGCCGTCGATGACGGATCCGACGTGCGGCAGCTTCTCGAGCACGCCGAGCGCGCCCGACGCGAAGTCGAGGGCGTACACCTGCGTCGTCCCGAGGTCGGGCCGCATTCCCGCGGCCGTCGCGATCGACTTGAGCACGGTGGTCTTGCCCGCGCCCGACGTGCCGAACACCAGCAGGGATCCGTCGCGGTCCGGCCGGTAGAACACCGGGTTCTGCTGCTGCCTCTCAGGCAGGTCGGCGATGCCGAGCACGATGCGGCCGTCGCCCTCCGCCGGCAGGTCGGCGAGGTCGATGACCTGGGCCAGGTCGTCGAGCCACGGACGCCGCGGCGCGGGCAGGCCCGCCTCGTCGGACGCGCGGATGATGGTGCGCACGACGCGCTTCTGGTCGTTCGGGCCGAGATCCTCGTCGTGCGAATCGCTCTCTGGCGCGCGCTCGGGCTCCCACTCCGTCAGGGATCCGAACGCGAGCTCCGCCGCGCGCACCTCCGCGACCTGCTCCTCGTCTCGCGTCCACCCGCCCGCATACGCGGACTGGAACGGCGTGAGCCGCCCCGGGCCGGTCTTCGCGATGCCGCGACCGGGGATCGACGGAGGGAACGACGCGGCGATCGGGTCGTCGACGACGTCCTTCGAGTCGGCCTCGTCCGCCATGCGCAGCGCGACGCGCAGGTTGGTGTTCGCGCGCAGGTTGTCCTTGATGACGCCCGCGGGGCGCTGCGTCGCCATGATGAGGTGGATGCCGAGCGAGCGACCGCGCTGGGCGATGTCGACGACGCCGTCCACGAACTCGGGCACCTCGCCCGCGAGGGCCGCGAACTCGTCGATGACGAGCACGAGCGCCGGCGGGGTCTCGGGATCCTGCCGCTTCTCCAGCTCGAGGAGGTCCTTCGCCTTCTTCCGGTTGAAGAGGTGCTCGCGGTAGTGCAGCTCGGCGCGCAGGCTCGTGAGGGCGCGGCGCACGAGGTGCGGGCTGAGGTCGGTCACGAGCCCCACGCAGTGCGGCAGCTCGACGCAGTCGGCGAACGCCGATCCGCCCTTGTAGTCGACGAACAGGAACGTCACGCGGTCGGGGCTGTGCGCGCTCGCGATGCCCAGCACCCAGGCCTGCAGGAACTCCGACTTGCCCGCGCCGGTCGTGCCGCCGACGAGGGCGTGCGGACCCTGCGAGCGCAGGTCGAGGGTCATCGCGTCGCTCGCTCCCTGGCCGACGATCGCGCGCAGGTTGCCCGCCTTCTTCAGGCGCGGACGGGGCGCGTCGGAGCGGTCGATGATCGTGTTGTTCTGGCGCCAGCGGTCGATCACGGCCCGCGGATCCTCCGCGATCTCCGTGCCCGTGAGGGCGAGGAACATCACCGAATGCGGGATGTCCGACTCGTCGTGCACCACGGTCGACGCGTCGACGACGGGCGCGAGACGCCGCGCGAGCATGTGCATGTAGGCGTTCGAGACGCCCTCGATGCGCACGTGCTCGTACCTCTCGCCGGAGCGGACGACGCCGACCGTCGCGTCGTCGAGCCCGCCCGTGACGTCGACGAAGGTGCGGCAGGCGGCAGGCAGCGACTCGACGGTGGGCGACAGGAACACGGCGTGCACGCCCACGTCGGCGCCCAGCTCGAGGATCTGCGTGAGGCGCGCGCGGTCGACGGGCGCGTCGTTCGCGACGAACACGATCACCGAGATGCGCTTCGACGCGTCGTTGTCCTCCGCCGCGCGGTGCACGTCGGTGCCGTACCGCATCGGGTTCCAGGTCTCCTTGAACGGCCCGCGGTGCGACGGCGCCTTCACGAGGCGCATCACGTAGTCCTCGAGCGCGCTCAGCAGCGCGTTCGCCGTCGGCGCGGAATCGGCGAGGGGCAGATCCTTGAACGGACTCGTCTCGCTCGAGGTGTGCGGCAGCCACTTCAGCCACTCGAGCGCCTCCACCCACTCCGCGTCCGCGAAGGCGACCGTGACGACCTCGTTGGGGGCGTGCAGCCCGAACAGCTGCACCGCGATGCCGCGCATCACGTCGGCGGCCGGCTGCTCGGGCCCCGCGACGCCGAGGGATCCCGCGGCGGGCAGCGTCTCCAGCACGGGCACCTCGTGCACGTACCGGTACCGCTCGCGCAGGCGCTCCACGCGCGCGATGTACTCGGGCAGGCCGTCCTGCGTCTCCTGCTCGCGGATCGAGTTGCGGCTCTCGGCGGTCGAGATGCCGAGGCGCACCGCGAGGAAGTTCCAGTGCTCCGGTCGCCTCGTCCACAGCAGCGGACCGAGGCGCATCGCGTGCTCGAACACCTCCGCGACGGGAGGCACCTCCTCGTTGCGGGCGCGTTCCTCCTCCGGCTTCTCGTGGAAGAACCGCTCCTCGAGCTCCTCGAACTGCCGTTCGAACAGCTGCAGCTCGTGGTTGCGCTTGTTCTTCGACTGCATGCGCTGGTTGATGAAGTTGCCGAGCGCCATGAGGGGCGTCATGAAGATCAGCAGCAGCGCGCGCGGGCGCTCGGTGATGAAGTAGATCGACACCGCCATGATGATCGGCGCCACGAGGATCGTCCACGGGAACAGCTTCGAGAGCATCTCGGTGGGCATGCGCGGCGGGGTGTGCTCCACGCCCGGGTAGCGCACCTCGACGCGCGGGCTGCGGTTGAACAGCAGCCCGCCTCCCCGCTCGAGCACGGGGTCGTCGGCCGACGCGTCGAAGTCGGCCGAATAGAACAGCACGAGAGTGGATCCGCCGATCACGAACGGCTGGCCCGCTTCGATGCGCACGCGCTGCACGGGCTCGCCGTCGACGAGCACGCCGTTCGCGGAGTTCAGGTCGACGAGCTCGATGAAGCTCGACACCTCGAGGCGCGCGTGCCGCTTCGACACCATCCCGTCGCGCAGCACGACGTCGTTCGCGCCCTGTCGCCCGATGAACGAGTGCCCGCGCGGCACGGGGAAGTCCTGCCCCTTCAGCGGCCCGTCGACGGCGCGCAGCACGGCGACGATCTGGCGTCCGTCGACGGCGCGCGAGTGATCGGGGCCGAGGTTGTGCACGGCCGCGGCGAAGCCGGATCCGATCGGCGCCTCGCCCATCGGGGCGTCCGGCTGCAGCGGCTCGAGGCGGTCGGCGGTCGGCGGCGCCACGGCGAGCGTGAGCACGTCGTCGGGATCCGCGTCGATCGTGCGATCGGGATCCGCCTCGGCGATGTACCGCGCCACGTCGCCCGCGGTGGCCGTCGAATCGGCCGTCACGACGATGTCGACGGGGTCGACGCCCTCGCGGTGCAGGGTGAGCTTGACCTTCACAGTTCGCGCCTCGTCTCGATGGAGAGCTGATCGTGCGGCGTCATGCGCCGCTCACGGTGAGGGTGCGGTCGCCGAAGCGCACCGCGTCGCCCGGCTCCGCCACGAGCGCGGATCCGGGGGTCGCCTCGCGCTCGACGCCGTCGCGCACGAGGGCCGTGCCGTTCGTCGACCCGAGATCGACGATCTCGACCCCCCGCGCGGTCGCGCGCAGCAGCAGGTGCGTCTTCGAGATCGAACGGGTCTCGTCGGGCACCGGCACGGGATGCGCGTCGGGAGCGCTCGGGTGGGGCCGCGGATCCCGGCCGAGGACGATCGCTCCCCGCAGCGCGAGGACGGCACCCGTGTCGAGGGTGAGGCGGAACGCCGGGGCGGGAGGAGGCGGTGCCGCGGGCGGCTCGGCGGGCGACGAGGGCGCGCCCGGGGCGGGTGCTGCCGCGGGGGCGGAGGCGCGGCCCGGGGAGGGGAGCGCCGCCGGCGCGGCGGAGGGCGCGGATCCCGGGGCGGAGGAGGAGGCCGCGGGTGCGGCTCCCGGGGCGGAGGGCGCGACGGTCGCGGGCGCGGATGCCGGTCCCGGAGCGGGGGTCGCGGCGGGTGCGGGGTCCGGGGCGGCGGACGGGCCCACGGGAGCGGGCGGCGCGTCGGGGCCGGTCGGCACGGAGGCGCGGGCGGGATCCGGGGCGGGGCGCTCGGACCGCCGCGCGGCCGCGCGGGTGAGGGGCGGCTCCGCGGCGGGCGGCGCGGGGACGTTCGCCGAGGCGGGAGCGGGCGGGAGCGGGGCCGGATGCGCGGGCGGCGCCCCCGTGAGATCGGCGGGCGCACCGAGCACGATGCCGGGCGCCTGCGGCAGGTTCGCCTGCTCGTCGCGGGCCTCCCCCTCGCGTCGCGCACGGTAGCCGCCGACGACCGGACGCCCCGCGCCGGGCCGCTCCTCCGCGGGCGCCTGCGCCCCGGGATCGCGCGCCGTGAGCCCCACCGAGGCCGCTCCGCCCTGGCGATGCGGCCGGGCCACGCCGAGCACGCCCGCGCTGACGCGACCCGCCGGCCGGTAGGCGCTCGGCCCGTCGGCGCTGTCGGGCGTCGCGAGCGAGGGCAGCTCCCTCTGCTCCGGAGTCACCTCGACCTTCACGGTCTTGCGCGCGATCCGCATGCGCTTGTCGTCGTACGGCTGCAGCCCGCGCCGCACATCGATCATCCACAGCTGGGCCGCCATGTCGTGCCAGCCGCGGCCCCGGCGCTCGGGATCCCACAGCGGCGAGAGGAAGAAGAGCGCGGGGCCGAGAACGGGCACGACGCCCGCGCCGCCGATGATGAGCAGCCGGAGCACGACGCGCCAGAACCCGGGGCGCTCGAGGGTGCGCACGTTGACGCTGCGCAGGCCGCAGAAGCCCTTCCCGATCGTGACCCCCTTGCGGCCGTGCAGCGCGAGCTGCACCACGCAGAAGGCGAGGGTGAGCAGGGCCGAGACACCCGCCATGACGACCGCCAGCACGAAGCGCGGGTGGTTGAGGAGGCCGTAGGCCGTGATGCGCGACTGCAGGAACATGACCAGCAGCGGCATCGCGAACGCCCACGACGGGATCTGCAGGATCAGGTAGACGACGGCGTCGATCACCGCCGCGAGCAGACGGCGCCCGTAGGGCGCGCGCACGAGGCCGAGCGCCTCGGCGTATGCGGGATCCGGACGGCCCTGGTCGTCGAGTCCCTCGATCTCGCGCTCGCCGTCGTCGACCTCCCAGATCGTCGTCGCCATGCTCACCTCCCCGGCAGGCGGGCGGCCCTCGCCGCCCGAACGACAACGTTACCGAGCGCGGCGCCGGAAGCGGGCCCTCGAAGGCGGGGAGAACTCCCCATGTCGATCGGGAGCGCCCGTGTGAGGATCGAGGGATGAGCGACGCGAGAGGCGAGGCGCCCTGGATCGTGCCCCTGTCGGGCGGCGGGGAGGCCGCGCTGCGACCCGTCGACGGCGGCTGGCTGCTCGAGGTCGACGGCGTGCGCCAGTCGCACGTCCCCGCCCCGGGCGGGCGCCCGCCGCTCGCGATCACCCGCTGGATGATCGCCGCCCTCGGCCGCGGCGACGCGATCCGCGCCCTGCACCTCGGCGGAGGGATCCTCGCGCTCCCCCGCGCGCTCGCCGACGCGCGCCCGGGATCGACCCAGCTCGTGGCCGAGAAGGAGCCCGCGTTCGTGGAGCTCGCGCGCACGCGCTTCCCCGCGCCCGACGGCGCGGAGGTCGTCGAGGCCGACGCGCGCCGCCTCCTCGCCGGCACCGAGGAGGGTGCGTGGGACGCCGTGACGATCGACGTGTTCGCGGGAGGGCGGATCCCTCCGCCGTTCTCGTCGATCGAGTGCGCCGCCGAGGCCCGCCGTGCCCTGGCGCCGGGCGGCCTGCTCGTCGTGAACTCGGTCGCCGGCCCCGAGATCGACTTCACGCGGCGGCATCTCGCCGGCCTGCGCGCGACCTTCGCGCACGTCGCGATGATCGTGCAGGGGTCGTCGCTCGGCGGCCTGCGCTTCGGCAACGCGTGCCTCGTCGCGTCCGACCGGCCGCTCGATGCCGACGGGATCCGCGGATCCCTGCGCGAGGATCCCTCGAAGGGCGCGCTCGTGACCGACCTCGACGACCTCGTCGGCGACGCCGCGCCCCTGCACGACACCGACGAGACCTGGTCGCCGGAACCCGACCTGCCCGATGCGGCGAACGCCCTCGCGGCGCTCGAGCGCATGCGTCAGACGCTGACGCAGCTGCTGCCGCCGAAGGGCTGAGCGACGCGGACGGGGGTCAGCGCGCGGAACGTCGCCCTCGAGGGTTGCCACGCTCTGCGGCATGCCGACCGCGACACGCCGCGCTTTCTGGCGTCCGGCGCACACGCGCGGGGCGCGACCACGCCAGCCGGCGTGTCTCACTTCCGGTCGGTATGCCGCCGCCTTACCCGCCGAAGGTGAGACACGCAGCGGAGGGCGAACCCGGCATGTCCCACGTTCTGCCGGAATGGGAGCCGCATACCCACCTCAATCGAGACACGCACCTCCAGGACGAGCGCGGTCCCACGCGTCACACTTCCCGGCGACCGGCACGGGTCAGCGCGCGGGGCGCGACCACACCAGCCGGCGTGTCTCACTTCCGGTCGGTATGCCGCCGCCTTACCCGCCGAAGGTGAGACACGCAGCGGAGGGCGAACCCGGCATGTCCCACGTTCTGCCGGAATGGGAGCCGGATACCCACCTCAATCGAGACACGCACCCCCAGGCGCGCCGCAGGGCGAGCACGGTCTCACACACCGCACTTGCCGGCGACCGGCACGGACGGGCGTCAGCGCGCGGAGTCTTCCTCTGCGTCGCCCTCGTCGTCCGTGCGCTCCGCGGCGGCCTCCTCCGCGTCCTCGCGCTCCTTGCGCAGGAGCAGCGGCTCGTCGTGGGTCTCCGCGACCTCGCGCGGATCCACCACGAGCAGCAGGAGGGCGAGGGTCAGCAGCACCACGATGAAGACGATGCCCGCGAGGATCGCGGCCACCCGCCACGCGGTCGCGACCGCCTCCGCGGATCCGCCCGCGAACGCGCCCATCGACATCGCGGTCACGAGCCCGCCGAACAGGGCGGCGCCGAAGGCGATCCCGATGAGGTGGACGGGCTTCATGAGGTCGCGCCGAGTGGGCTTGTCAGTCACGGCTTGTCTTTCTGCGAAGGGGCCGCCTCGCGGGCGGGAGCGGGGGACATCGCGCCGATGCCGAGGAAGACGGCGACGATCGCCGCCCATCCGCCGAACAGCCCGACGCCGACGATCGTGCCGGTGAGCGTGAACGACTGCCCGGCCTCCTCGATGAAGTAGTCGAGGGCGTATCCAGGTGACACGACGAGCGACACGACGGCGAGGATCAGGGTGAGGGCGCCGACGACGATCCGGTCGCGCCCGTCGCCCGCCGCCGCGCCGCGACGCGCGCCCGCGACGCCGACCGCCAGCTCGAACGCGCCCGTCGCCGCCGCCCAGCCGATGAGGACCCAGTGGAACGCGACGTCGGGGGTCGCGTCGAGCAGCTGCGCGAGGGATCCGGCGAGCAGGTGCAGGGCGCCGAGCACGCGGGGCACGACGTTGCCCTGCTTCGGGCGCACCCAGATCGACTCGGCGAAGAACAGGACCGCGAGGGCGAGGGCGAACATCGAGAACACGAGGAGCGCGAACTCGCCCGTGCGCTCCTGCGCGAAGGTGACGATGAGCGCCGCGATCGCGGTGATCGCCGCCCGCAGCACGAGCACGAGGCGCTCGGCACGACGCGAAGGCAGGCGGGACGTCATCGGTTTCCTCGGGCTCGGAACGGGGACTGCCTCCATCCTAGGAGCCCGGCGGCTGAGAAGCCCCGGAGCGGGGCGGTCGCGCGGATCGGCCGGGGCGCGGATCAGGACCGGGGAGTCGAGGCGCGCGGATCCGCTGGGTCGCCAGAGAACGCCGCCCCACGCCGCGCGCACCCGACATTCCCTCGCGAGGCACCACCCCACGCTGGGTCGCCAGAAAACGCGACCGCACGCCGCGCACACCCGACATCCCCTGGCGAGGCACGTCCCCGCGGCGGGGTCAGGCCACGCGGCGGCCCGCCTCGAGGCGCACGGTGCGGTGGGCGCAGGCGACGTCCTCCTCGTCGTGGGTGACCCAGCCGACGGCGCGGCCGCGGTCGGCCTCGTCGGCGAGGATCGCGCGGGTGCGCGCCCGGCTCGCGACGTCGAGCCCCGCCGCGGGCTCGTCGAGCAGCAGGATCGGGGCGTCGCGCGCGATCCCCTGGGCGATGAGCACGCGCTGGCGCTGCCCGCCCGAGAGCGCGTGGATCGATCGGCGCGCGAACTCCGCGAGGCCCACGCGCTCGAGCGCGTCGTCGACGATGCGGCGCACCTCCCTGCGGGGCCGACGCCGGGCCCACGTGCCCATCGCGACGGCCTCCCGCGCCGTCATCGGGAGCGTCTCGGGGATCCGCGCACGCTGCACGACGAGCGCGACCTCGCCTGTGCGCTCCACCCGCCCCTCTCGCGGGGCGCGCACGCCGGCCATGATCTCGACGAGCGTCGACTTGCCGGATCCGTTCGCGCCGACGATCGCCGTGAGGGCGCCGGGCACGAGGTCGGCGCTGACGTCGTGCAGCACGTCGACGCGGTCGTAGGAGAAGCAGATTCCGGCGGCGCGGAGGGCGGGGGTCTCGATCACCCTTGTATTGTAATTGATAACCGTTTTCATCTTCATGTAAGGTCGTCCCTCGTGTCCTGGATCCTCGCCCCCTTCGCCGCCGAGTTCATGAGCCGCGCGCTCATGGGCGGCCTGCTCGTCGCGGCCGTCTGCGCCGTCGTCGGCACCTGGGTCGTCACGCGCGGCATGGCGTTCCTCGGCGAGGCCATCGGGCACGGCATGCTCCCCGGCGTCGCCATCGCGACCCTCGCGGGCTGGCCCGCCGTCGTCGGCGGCGCCGCGAGCGCCGCGGCCATGAGCGCCGCGATCGGACTGCTGCGCCGCCGCGGGCGCCTCTCCTACGACACGAGCATCGGCCTGCTGTTCGTCGGCATGCTCTCGCTCGGCGTCATCATCGTGTCGCACTCGGGCAGCTTCGCGACCGACGCCACCGTGATGCTCTTCGGCGACATCCTCGCCGTTCGCACGGGCGACCTCCTGCTGCTGGGCGGCGCGCTCGTCGCCACGCTGGTCGTCGCGGGCCTGTTCCACCGATCCTTCGTCGCCGCGGCCTTCGACACGCGCCTCGCCCGCACGCTCGGCCTGCGCCCGCAGCTCGCCGACGTCATGCTCACGGCGCTCGTCACCCTCGCCGTCGTCGCCTCGTACCAGGCCGTCGGCAGCCTCCTCGTCGTAGGCATGCTGCTCGCGCCCGCCGTCGCCGCCGGCCGCTGGACCCGCACGATCCCCTCGACCATGGCTCTCGCGGCCGCGTTCGGCGCCGTCGCCGTCGTGACCGGCCTCCTCGTCTCCTGGTACGCCGCCACGGCCGCCGGCCCGACGATCGCCGGAGCCGCGATCCTCCTCGCCGCGCTCTCGGCGCTCGTCGCCCACACCGTCTCGCGGATCCGCGCCGCACGCGCCGCGCACGGATCCGCGGCCCTCCCCTCCCCCTCGCCCCGACAGAAGGAGCTCGTCCCATGACGTCACGCCCCCGCCGCCTCGCGCACGCCGCCGCGCCCCTCGCCCTCGCCTCGCTCGTCCTCGCCGGATGCGCCGCCGAGGCGGCCGACGCCCCGACGCCCGACGAGGCGCCCACGGAGGAGCAGCAGGGCGACGGGCACGGGCACGTCGAGGGCGCGCAGGAGCTCGGCGAGCCCCAGCCGCGCCTCGTCTCGGTGAGCTCCGACGGGACGGTCGGCGTGCTCGACCTGCTCACGGAGGAGGCCGAGGAGATCGGATCCGTCGGCGCGCCCATCCGCGCCGCGAGCGACGGACGCTTCGCGTTCGTGGAGACCGACGAGGGCGTGGACGTCGTCGACGGCGGCGCCTGGTCGTGGGACCACGGAGACCACTTCCACTACTACGCCGCTGATCCCGCGTTGCCCGGGTCGATCCCCGGCGAGGGGCCCGTCGCGGTCGCGACGCCTCCCCTGGCGACGGCGGGCGGCACCGGCCTGTTCTTCTCCGGGTCGGGAGACGCGGTGCTCGTCGACATGAAGGCCCTGTCGGAGGGCGAGGTCTCCGAGCTGTTCCGGCTCGAGACCGACGCGTCCGCCGGCGTGGTCGCTCCCGTCGGCGACGCGGCCGTCGTGGCCCTCGCGGACGGATCCGACGCCGGCCTCGCGCGCGTCGTCGACGCCGAGGGATCCCCCACGGGGGTCGAGGAGGCGTGCGAGGATCCGTCTGGCGCCATCGCGACGCGGGTCGGCACGGTCGTCGGCTGCGCGGACGGCGCGCTCCTCGCGGTCGCGCCGGGAGGCGACGTGACGCTCGAGCGGATCCCGTTCCCGGACGACGCCGCGGAGCGCCCGCTCGCCTTCGACGGCCGCAAGAACCGGCCGACCGTGGCGGGGCTCTCGGGATCCGACGGCTTCTGGCTGCTCGACACCCGCGCCGGCGAATGGACGCACGCGGAGGTCGACGCGACGCTCGTGCGGGTCGTCGCCGCCGACGATGACGACGAGAACGTCGTCGCGCTCGACGACGAGGGCCGCGTGCGCGTCTTCGGACGCGACGGCGAGGAGCGCGCGGCGACCGAGCCGCTGGTCGCCGACGCCCTCGCGGGCACGGAGGCGAGCGGAGTGAGCCTCACGGTCGACACGCAGCGCGCCTACCTCGGCGACCCCGTGGCGGGCGTCGTGCACGAGATCGACTACGCCGACGGCGCCCGCATCGCCCGCGAGCTGACCCCGGCCACCTCGCCCGCCGTCTCGGCCGAGGTCGGGCGATGAGCGCGGCGCGACGCGGGCCGGATCCGACGCGGCCCCACCGCGGGCCCGGCGAGGCGGCGCGGCCGTCCTCCCGCCCGGCCCCGATGCATGACGACGCCGTTCTTCGGCACAGGATTCCGAAACCGGGCGAGAACCGGCCCGCGGCGCGGAGATGGCGTCGCCCTGCACTCGGCGCGGGCGCGGGGGCGGGCGCGCTCCTCGCCGGCACCACCCCGCGGCCCGGCGATCCTCACCCGGCCCCGATGCACGACGACGCCGATCCTCGACGCAGGACCCCGGATACGGGCGAAAGCCGGCCCTCGGCGCAGAAATGGCGTCGTCCTGCACTCGGCGCGGGCGCGCCCGAAGAGACCACGCCCCGCCGCGACGCAACCGACCGCACCGCACGACACGAGAGCCCTCGCCCGGCCCCGATGCACGACGACGCCGATCCTCGACGCAACGCCCCGAAACCAGCCGAGAACCGGCCCGCGGCGCGGAGATGGCGTCGCCCTGCACTCGGCGCGGGCGCGCTCCTCGCCGGCGCCCTCGCTCTCGCGGGCTGCGGCGCCGCCGCGGCGGACGGCGAGCCGCACGTCGTCGCGACCACGAACATCCTCGGCGACGTGACGACCGAGCTCGTCGGCGACGCGGGCCGCGTGACCACGCTGATGAAGCCCAACGCCGACCCGCACTCGTTCGAGATCTCGGCCCGCGAGGCCGCGGAGCTCGCCGACGCCGACCTGCTCGTCTCCAACGGCCTCGGCCTCGAGGAGGGCGTCGAGCAGCACCTCGACACGGCCGCCGACGCGGGCGCCGCCCGGTTCGTCGCGGGCGACCGCATCTCGGTCGTCGACTACACGGGCGACGCGACGGGACCGGATCCGCACTTCTGGACCGACCCCGCGCGCATGGTCGACGTCGTCGACGCCCTCGAGGAGCGGCTCTCGGAGATCGACGGGATCGACGCCGACGCGATCGCGGCGAACGCCGACGCCTACCGCGCCGAGCTGGCCGCGCTCGACGAGGAGATGACGACGGCCTTCTCCGACATCCCCGCCGAACGGCGCGCGCTCGTCACCAACCACCACGTGTTCGGCTACCTCGCCGAAAGGTTCGACTTCGAGGTCGTCGGCGCGGCCATCCCCGGCGGCACGACGCTCGCCTCCCCCAGCGCCGCGGACCTCGAGCAGCTCGCGACCGCGATCCGCGAGACCGGCGTTCCGGCGATCTTCGCCGAGTCGTCGCAGCCCGACCGTCTCATGCAGGTGCTCGCGTCCGAGGCGGGCGTCGAGGTCGAGGTGATCGAGCTGTTCACCGAGTCGCTCACCGACGCCGACGGGGGCGCCCCCACCTACCTGACCATGATGCGCGCGAACACCGAGCGCATCTCCGACGGGCTCACGCCGTGAGCACCATATTCCCGGAAAGGAATACGATGACCTCATCCCTCCCCCGACCCCGCCGCTCCCTCGCCGCGGCCGGATCCCTCGCCGCGATCGCGCTGCTCGCCGTGGGCTGCGCGTCCGGAGGATCCCCCGCCGCGCCCGACGACGCCTCGAGCGACGCATCGGCCGCCGACGTCGCCGCGGGCGAGCGCCTCGCCGTCTCGATCGACGGCCAGGTGCTCGTGCTCGACGCCGCCTCGCTCGAGGTGGTCGACCAGTTCGACAGCGAGCCGTTCACGCGCCTCAACCCCGTGGGCGACGGCCGCAACGTGCTCGTCACCACCTCCGAGGGCTTCCAGGTGCTCGACACCGCGACGCCCGAGCTCACCGACACCGTCTTCGCCGCGGAGGCCGCCGGCCACGTCGTGCGCCACGGCGGGAACACAGTGCTGTACTCCGACGGCTGGGGCGAGACGACGATCCTCCCCACCGATGCCCTGCTCGACTCCGAGGGCGCCCTCCCCGAGGTGCGCCAGTACGAGGCCGAGGAGCCGCACCACGGCGTCTCGATCGTGCTCGAGGACGGAACCCTCCTCACGACGGTCGGCGACGAGAGCTCCCGATCGGGCGCGGTGGCCCTCGAACCGCACGACGACCACTACCACGACCTCGCGTCGTCGAACGAGTGCCCAGGGATCCACGGCGAGGGCACCGCGGCCGACGAGGCCGTCGTCTTCGGCTGCGAGGACGGCGCCCTGCTGTACCACCACGGCGAGTTCGAGAAGCTCGACGCCCCCGACGAGTACGGCCGCATGGGCAACGCCTACGTCTCCGAGACGAGCCCGCTCGTCGTCGGCGACTACCAGGACGACCCGGACTCCGAGGGATACCTGCTCGACGCGGTGACGATCATCGACACCGCGCAGCACAGCTCGGAGGTCGTGAGCCTCGACGGGGTCGAGTACGTGTACAGCGGCGTCGTCCGCGGACCCGATGACCTCGCGTACATCCTCGGCTCCGACGGGTCCATCCACGTGCTCGACCCCGCCACCGGCGAGCTCGTCGACGAGCACCCCGTGATCGACGCGTGGGAGGGACCGGCCGACTGGCAGGACCCCCACCCGTCCCTCGAGACGGACGGCTCGGTCGCGTACGTCTCGGATCCGGCGAACGATCGCGTGATCTCCGTCGACCTCGCCACGGGCGAGATCCTCGCGGAGAGCGAGGCGCTGCCCGGCACGCCGAACGAGATGGCGCTGAACCTGGGCTGACGAGACCGCGCACGGTTGGGGCGTGCGCTGCGGGTCCCTCCCCTCGTGGGTGGGGAGGGGCCCGGATCCCGAGGGCTCTGAACCGCCGGGATCGGAAGGGGCGGGGTCGCGGTGACCCCGCCCCTTCGCCGTGCCCGGGGGGGCGAGCGCAGCGTCGTTCGAGTCGGCGAAACGCACGCCCCGGGCGCTCTGCGGGGTGCGATTCTGCGACTCGGGCCGGTGCGGGATCATTCGGGTCGGCGAAACGCACGCTCCGGGCGCTGCGCGGGGTGCGGTTCTGCGACCCGGGCCGGCGCGTGATCCTCCGAGTCCGCAAAACGCACGCCCCAGGGGGCGCGCGAGGTGCGATTCTGCGACTCGGGCGGGGCGGGATCCTCCGCGGGGAGAGTGCACGTCCGTGGGGCTGATGAGGAGAGGTGCGATTCTACGACCCGACAGGGCGCGGGCGGGGCGGGAAGCGAGCACTCCAGGCGCTGTGCGGGGTGCGATTCCGCGACCCGGACGGGTACCGGGTCCCTTCAGGTCCGCGAAACGCACTCCCCGGGCGCGGTCCCCCGTGCGATTCTGCGACTCGGGTCGGCGCGGGATCCTTCGCGGCGGCGAAACGCACGCCCCGGGCGCTGCGCTAGGTGCAATCCTGAGACCCGGACGGGTGCCGGATCCTTCAAGTCGGCGATACGCACGCCCCGGGCGCTGCACGGGGTGCGATCCTGCGACCCGCGGGTCACGGGCGGGCCGGGAAGGCGACCCCGCCGCATGGATCCGCCGTTCGGATGACGCGGCGCGGCGGCCGGCGTGCTGGGATGGACGCATGGCGGAGAGCAGGAGACGGTCGTTCGACGAGTACGTCGTGCCGCACGTGCTCTATCGGTCGACCGCCGGCGACGTGCTCACGGCGGTGCTCTTCATCATCTTCGGGTTCGCGATGTGGAGCCTGGACGTCGGGTTCGTGCAGGATCCCGACCCCGCGCTGCCGCTCGGGACGCCCGTCGTCGTCGGCGGAATGATCGTGCTCTCCGCGGCGCTCGGGCTGTTCAAGCGGCGTGCGCCGGCGGTGGTGGTCGCGATCCTCGGGGTCGTCGTCGTGGCGATGCCGCTGCTCGTCTCGCCCGGCCTGCCGCTCGTGCCCGTGATCGCCCTCATCGACGCTGGATACGCGGCGATGCTCGAGGGCCGCCGACGCGAGCGGATCGCCGTCACCGTCCTCCTCGTCGCGACCGTCGCGGCGTTCGTGGCCGTGCTGCCGCTCGACGGCCCCGGTCAGGTCGTCGCGATCGGACTTCCCCTCCTCATGATGCTCGGCCTGCCGGTCGCCTGGGGCACGGCGGTGCGCCAGCGCGACGAGCTCGTCGAGGTGGAGCGCGACCGCGCCGACGCCCTCGCCCTCGCGGCCGCCGCGCAGCGCGAGGCGGCCGTCCGCGCCGAGCGGGGCGAGGTCGCCGCACAGCTGCACGACGAGGTCGCCGCGCGCCTCGCCGCGATCTCGCTGCAGGCGGGAGCCCTCGCCGCCGCCGCCGACGACGACGAGGATCCGCGGCGCTCCCGCGCGGTCGCCGCGATGCGCGCGGCCAGCCACGAGGCGCTGGAGGAGCTGCACCGCCTCATCGGCGTGCTCGCCGAGGATCGCGACGACGACGCCTCCGAGACCTCCGCGGCGGATCCCCGCGACGCCCTGCGCGCGCAGGCCGAGGCGTTCGGCGCCGAGGTGCGCGTGGAGGGCGACCCCGGCCCGCTGCCCGGCTCGGTCGCCACGGCGCTCACCCGCATCGCCCGCGAGGCCGTCGCGAACGCCGCCCGCCACGCGCCGGGGCTGCCCGTGCGCGCGACCTTCGGGTTCGCCGACGGATCCGTCACCATGACGATCGAGAACCCCCTGCCCGACGAGGCCGCTGGCGCCCCGGGATCCGGCCTCGGCACCGCGCTCATGGCCGAGCGCTGGCGCGCCCTCGGCGGCTCCGGGTCGATCGGCCCCGCCGGCGAGGGACGCTGGCGCGTGGAGGCCTCCCTGCCCGTGCCCGAGAGGAAGGACGACCGATGACCATCCGCGTCGTCATCGCCGACGATCACGCCGCCGTGCGCGCCGGAGTGCGCGCCGTGCTCGACACGGCCGGAGACATCGAGGTGGTCGGCGAGGCCGCGGACGGCCGCGTCGCCGTGCAACAGGCCGAGGCGCTCTCGCCCGACGTCGTGCTCATGGACGTGCGCATGCCGCACGTCGACGGCATCGCCGCCACCGAGCGCCTCACCGAGCGGCGGATCCCCGTGCTCGTGCTCACGACGTTCGCCGTCGACGACTACGTGGACGGCGCGATGGCCGCCGGCGCCGCGGGGTACCTGCTGAAGACGGCGGATCCGTCGACGATCGTCGACGGCGTGCGCCGTGTGGCCGCCGGGGAGGGGATCCTGTCGCCCGAGGTCACGCGACGCGTGCTCGACCGCGCGCGGGAGGCCGGACGGCAGCAGGCCGAGCACCCCAGCCTCGACCAGCTGACCCCGCGCGAGCGCGAGGTGCTCTCCGCCCTCGGCGAGGGGCTCTCGAACGCGCAGATCGCCCGGCGGTTCGTCATCTCCGAGCCCACCGCGAAGAGCCACGTGTCGAACGTGCTCACGAAGCTGCAGGCGCCGACGCGCATGCGCGCCGCCGTGATCGCCCGCGACGCGGGGCTCGCGTAAGGGGCCGACGGCCGGGCGGTGCGGGTCGTCGACGCAGGCGGTGCGGGGCGCGGGACATCGACGCGGGTCGCGCGGAACGTCGGATCGGTGCGGGGAGCCGGCGACAGGCGGCGCGGGGCCCGCGTGACGGGGCGACAGCGCCGGGTGCGGGGCGTCGGTCGGGCGGTACGGGAGCATTGGCGCAGTGCGGGGCGGGGCGTCAGGCGGTGTGGGCCCGCGGGGGCGCCGGTGCCGGGTGCGGGGCGTCGGATCGGTGCGGGGCGGGGAGCCAGCGGCGTCGACGCAGGCGGTGCGGCGCACGAGACATCGACGCGGGTCGTGCAGGACGTCGCCTCGGTTCGCGGGGAACGGCGCGTGAGGACGGCGACCGCCCTGCCCCGTGAGGCGGCAAACTCCCCCGCGGGAAGGCGCACCCACGGATCCCGCCCCTTCCCAGGTCGCCAGAGAACGCGGTCGGCAGCGCACCCGAAGCGACCGCTCGTGGCGACCCGCTCGAACGGGGATCCGCCGCCTCGCTCCTCCGCGCGGCGGCCTCCGCGGCGGCGCGAGCGGGTGGCGAGTCACGCCACAGAGAGGGGAACCACCGGAGCGGCCCGCATGCGCCAGCGCGCGCTCCCCGGATCCCGCACCAGAGGATCCGCCCCACATCGGTCGCCAGAAGATGCCGCCGGCAGCGCACCCGAGGCGACGATTCATGGCGACCCACTCGGGCAGCCGCGCTCCCCTGGGAGATAACCCCGCGGCGGCGAGGTCGGAGCCGTCAGCGCGCGAGCGGGAGGAAGGCGAGGAACTCCTCGACGGCATCGGCGGGCGTCACGGCGCGCAGCACGATCTCGTCGACCGCGCCGCGGTAAGCGTCGCGGCCCGGACGCGGGTCGTCCTCGCCGGGGCGCGGCAGCGCGGTGTCGAGGGCGCCGACGCCGAGGCGGGCGAAGTTCGCGCCGTACGCGGGGAGCCCCTCGTAGCGGCGGGCCTCCTTCTCGAGGCGGGCGCGAGCAGAGGGATCCGCGTTCGTGCGCACGTAGAGCGAGACCGCGCCGTCGGGGTTCGCCGCGTGGAACTCGCGCGTCTGCGCGGCCGCCGCCTCGGGCGGGAGCCAGTTGAGCAGCACGCCGTCGGACGCGCGGGCGGCGAGCGCGCGCATCTTCGGGCCGAGTGCCCCGACGACGAGGCGCGCCGACGTGGCCTCGCGCAGCTCGGCGAGCGTCGCGTCGATCATGGCGAGGGCGCCCGCGCGGCGGCGGCCGGATCCGATGCCGAGCGTGAGGCGATCCTCGGGGATCTCCAGGCGCGCGATGTCGTCGAGCAGCTCGGACGACGGGCGCTCGTCGACGGGGATGACCCCCGTCGCGACGCGCAGGGCGTCGGTCTCCCTCGCCGCGGCGGCCGCGACGTCGAGGGCGTTGACGCCGGGGGTCTCGTTGATCCAGAGCGTGCGGAACCCCGCCTCTTCGAGGTGCGGGGCGAGGCGCGCGACCTTCTCGGCGCCGATGGCGCCGGCAACGCCCAGCGAGATCTCTGTCGGGAGCATGCACCCAGGCTCGCGCGGGCCGCGCGCGAGGTCAAGCCGACTGCGCGGGTCCGGCGCGCTCCGCCTGCTTCGTTCCCTCGCACACCCGCGGGATCCGTCCAGATGACGCGAAAGCACCGTCGGGCCGCGGCGGACGGCGCGTTCGCGTCATCTGGACGCGACGCGCAGCGCGGCCGCCCCCTCAGCCCGCGAGGTCGAGCTCCATGAACAGCGACAGCGGATTGTCCGCGTACTCGCCGAAGGCGCCGCGCGGGACGAACCCCTCGCTCGCGTAGAGGCGGCGGGCGGCGGCGAACTCGTCGGCCGTGCCCGTCTCGAGCAGCACGGTGCGATGCCCGGCCTCGCGGGCCGCGGCGAGCGCGTGGCGCAGGATCAGCCTCCCCACGCCCCGCCCGAGGAACGCGGGCGCCGTGCGAAACGACTTCAGCTCGGCGCGCTCGGCGTCGAGCCGGGTGAGGCCGCCGACGCCGGCGAGCGCGTCGCTCTCCCACGCCGACCAGAGCGTCACGGCGGGGTCGAGGAGACGGTCGACGTCGTACGCGTAGACGAGCTCGGGCACGGATCCCGCCCGCATCTCGGCGACGTGCGCCGCCACGAGAGCGCGCGTGGCAGGGTGGGTCAGGTCGTCTTCCCGGATCTCGAACGGCACGCCTCCATTGTCCCGCGCCCCGCGAGCCCGCCGCGTGGCGGAGGCCGTCTCATCCGTTGGAACGATGTGCGGGACGCGCGGCTCGGGTGGGATGGAGACATGATCGAATCCCTCCAGACCTTCACCGAGTCCCTGCCCGTCGCGCTCCAGTGGCTCGGGGTGATGCTGCTGGGCGCGATCCCGTTCATCGAGTCGTACCTCGGCTCGTTCGTCGGCATCGTCGCGGGGGTGCATCCCGTGATCGCCATCGCCGCCGCCGTGATCGGCAACATCGTGTCGATGACGGTCTTCGTGCTCTCGGCGCACGGCGTGCGCGTCGCGGCGACCCGCAACCGCGAGGAGAAGCCGCTCTCGCCGCGTCGCGAGAAGCTCAAGGCGCGCTTCGACCGCTACGGCGTCGCGGGCGTCAGCCTCCTCGGACAGCTCGTGCTGCCGAGCCAGATCACGTCGGCCATCATCGTCGGCTTCGGCGCCTCGAAGAACAAGGTGATCTTCTGGCAGATCATCTCGATCATCCTGTGGGGCACCGTCTTCGGCCTGCTGGGCGTCGCGGGCGTCGAGCTGCTCTGGCGCTTCTGACCCACCCCGATCCACCGGGCGGTTCTGCTGTTGGGGGCGGAGCCGCCCGGTTCCGTCTCTTCGAGGCGCCGCGGCTCCGCCCGCGAGACGTGCGATCCGTCGACCCGCAGCGCTTGGCCGCCGCCGAGATCGCAGAAACGCACCTGAAAACGTCCGTGGGACATGCGATTCGCCGACCCGAAAGATCCCCGGCCGACCCAAGTCGCAGAATCGCCCCCCGCATCCGCGCCAGGCCTCTGTGTCGTCGGCCATGGCGATCCCCACCACCGCGAGGGCACGCCCCGCGCGGCAGCACCACACCCGAAACCGCGCCGGGACCGTGCGGCCCGACAGCCCGCAGCGCGCGGCCACCTGCGAGATCGTAGAAGAGCACCCGCGGATCCGTTCAGATGACGCGAACGCGCCCTCGCGGTCGAGTCGACGGTGCGTTCGCGTCATCTGGATGCGGCCGGCGAGCTCGCCGGGCGGTCCACGTCGCAGAAACGCACCCGAATCCGCCGGTAGGACGTGCGATTCGCCGACCCGAAGGATCCCCGACCGACCCGCCCCGTCAGCGACGGGGCCGCAGCGCCGTGATGATCTCGAACGCGTTGTCGTCGAGCAGGAGGCCTCGCTCGTCGGCGATGGGCACGAGGCGCTCGCGTACGCGGGCGTCGAATGCCTCCGCGCGATCGCCGAGCACGGCGGGCGAGACGAACGAGGTCGAGTGCAGCTCTCCGATGACGTCGTCGATCGAGCGGACGCGCCGAACGGGGACGACGCGGCGCTGGATCCCGCGGAATCCGGCGTCGCCGATGTCGTCGGCGAAGTCGCGGGACGGCTCGACATAGGCTCCGCCTCCTGCGCGCCGCCGATCGCCGAGCATGTCGCGGATCACGGCGACGACCTCAGCCTTCCAGCCGGTGTCGTACGCCCAGATGCTCCGGTCGCCGAAGACGGCGAGCGCTCCGTCGTCGACGAGGGCGTCGGCCGCGGCGGCGAGGAATCGCGGACGGTCGAACCAGTGGAAGGCGCGGCACACCGTGACGAGATGCACGCGGCGGCTCTCTGGCAAGCGGATGTCCTCGGCGGGACTCTCCCTGAGTTCGACCGCTCCCGCCGAGATCTCCGGAGCCAGGGCCGACGCGGCCTCGGCGAGCAGATCGGCGTCGACATCCACGCCGATGGCCTCGTCGAAGAAGCCCGCGAGAGCGCGGATCACGAGCCCGGTTCCCGTGCCCGCGTCGAGCAGGCGACGCGGCGATCCCGCGGGCGCGGCCGCCGCGACGAGCGCGGCGACCTCGTCGGGGATCCCCGGCCGGTGACGCGCGTAGAACGATGCGGTCGAGGAGAAGGGGCGGGCCGTCATGCGGATCCGCCCCGTCAGCGGCGGGGCCAGGCGTCGGCGAGGCGGGTGAGGAGGTCGGCCAGCTGGTGGCGCTCGTCGCTGTCGAAGCGGTCGAGCGCCTCGCGCACCGCGTCCACGCGGGCCTCGCGCGCCCGTTCGGCGATCTCGCGCCCGCCGTCGGTGAGCGCGATGAGAGTGCGGCGCGCATCGTCGGGGTCGGCCTCTCGCCGCACGAAGCCCTCGTCGACGGACGCCTGCACGAGGCGGCTCGCGCGCGGCTGATCGACGCCGATGCGGTCGGCGATCTCGCTCACCGACAGCGGCGTCGGCGCCGCGGCGAGCACGTCGAGCAGCCGCAGCCGCGCCATGGACCGTCGCCCTCCGCGACGCGCGTCGTGCGGTCCGCGGATCCCCTCACCCTGCGGATCCCGATCGTCGTTCGCGCCACGGACGTGCGGTCCGCGGATCCCCCCGCCCTGCGGGTCGCCGTGCGGATCGTGCGGCCCGACGTCGGGGCCGCCGTGCGGGTGGCGCCCGTGGGGGCCGCCGTGCATCGGCGGCCAGCCGTTCCGCGGGCCGTCTGGGAATCCGTGGCGATGCGCCCCCGGTCCGCGTCCGTGCCCTGCGCGGATGCGGGCGAGGGCGTCGGCGATGCGATCGGCGTCGGTGGGGCTCACCCCCACAGGATACATGTCACTTGACATGCGATGCGTTGCATGTCATTGTGCATTTACATGCCACATGACATGCAATTCGCGCCGACCGTCGGCGCAGACGAGAGGACCACCATGACCACCGATACACACGACAACACGCACCCGCCCATCGGCTTCTGGCTGAAGGCGACCGACCGCCTCCTCACCCGCGCCTTCCGCGACGCCCTCGACAGCGAGGGTCTCGACCGGCGCACCTGGATGGCGCTGAACATCGTCGACGGATCCGTCGCCCTCCCCGACAGGGACGGCGAGCGCTTCCGCCGCGCCACCCGACGCCTGGCCGACCGCGGCTGGGCCGCCCGCGTCGACGGATCCTGGCAGCTCACCGACGCCGGACGCGCGGTGAAGGACCGGGCATCCGGGCCCGTCGAGGAGATCCGCACCCGCGTCGCGGACGCCGTCACGCCCGAGGATCTCGAGCGCACGCTCGCGTCGCTCGAGCAGATCGCCCGCGCCCTCGGCTGGCAGGAGGGCATGCCCCTCCCCCGCCGCGAGCACGGACGGCGCGGACACGACGCCGCCCACCGCTTCGACCGGCACGGGCACGGGTCCAGTCGGGATGAGCACGGGTTCAGCCGGGACGAGCACGGCTCCCGCCACCACGGCTGCGGCCACGACCGCGGGTTCGATCGCCACGAGCGCGACTTCGACCGCTACGAGCGCGGGCACGATGCACCCCACCGCTTCGACCGCGGGTTCGACCGCGACGAGCGCGGCTTCGACCCGCGCATCCACGGCGGGCGCGAGCACGGCCGCCACGCGCACCGCCCCTGCTGCTGACGAGAAGCCGACCCCTCTCGCGGGGCGCCGCTGATTCGCGGCGCCCCGCGCAGACCGGACAGAGTCACCGCAGAACGCCGTCCCGCGCCCCTGCGACCGGGTGGCGTCGCCGCGCCGCCCCCGACCGTTCGCGGCGACCCTCTTGCTCGAAGAGCCGTGCCGTACCTCGCGGGAAACGACGCGCTGCTCGCGCAGGGGCGCCGTGACGTGCGCCCTCTCGCCCCCGGATCCCCCGACTCGCGAGAACGCGCCCGCCGCATGCTCGATACGCGCGCGCTTCGCCAATCCGACGGATCTGGCGCCCCTCCCCGTCACGGAAACGCGCCCCGCGGAACCCCGGATACATGCGCCTCGCCGCCCCGAAGGATCCACACCCCACGCCCCGAGGCGCAGATACGCACGCGAGGCCACCCCGGACGTGTGCGAATCGCCGACGCGGACGATCCGCCCGCCGCCCGAGTCGCAGAATCGCACCCCGCGGAACCCCGGGCCATGCGTTTCACCACCCCAACGCCCCCCGAGGCGCAGATACGCGCCTGGAACCGCGGGCGGGACGTGCGATTCGCTGCCCCGAGAGATCCGCCCCACCGTCCAAGTCTCAGAAACGCACGCGAGGCCACCCCGGACGTGTGCGATTCGCCGACGCGGACGATCCGCCCGCCGCCCGAGTCGCAGAATCGCACCCCGCGGAACCCCGGGCCATGCGTTTCACCACCCCAACGCCCCGAGGGGCAGAAACGCACGCGAAACCGCCCCAGACACGTGCGATTCCCCGACCCGAAGGATCCGCCCGCCGCCCGAGTCGCAGAAACGCACGCGAAACCGACCCGGACGCGTGCGAATCACCGACCCGAGAATCCCGTGCCCCATCCACGTCGCGAAAACGCACCTCGCGAACAGCTCGACGCGTGCGTTTCGCCGACCCGAAGGATCCCCTCCACGCCCGAGTCGCAGAAACGCACGCCGCGCAACCCCGGAAACATGCGTTTCCCCGCTCCGAAGGATCCGCCGCCCCGCACGAGTCCGGGGCCGCGCGGATCCCGCCTCACCGCTCCGGCGGATACGAGAACCCCGCGGGCGGCGGGGTCATGACGTCGACCTTCGGGGTCCAGTCCGGCGCCGGGCGGAAGGAGCGCGTGACGAGCAGCACCGCGATCACGACGGCGAACACGATCCACCCGGCGACGCCGAGGCCCGTGCCGAGGGCGACGTCGGTCTCGGGATCCGTCCAGATGAGGGTCAGCGGCAGCGTCGCGTTGAGCGCGCCGTGACCGACCGCGGCGGGCCAGACGCTGCGGGTGACGTACCGGGTCCACTGGAGCAGCACGCCGACGAAGAACGTGAAGCCGCACATGAGCGCCAGCCCCCACCCGTCGGTGCGCTGGAAGTTGTAGCCGAGCAGGATGATCGGCGCGTGCCACAGCCCCCACACGATGCCGATGATGACCGCCGACGGCCAGAAGCCGAGGGGCGACAGCGCCGTGGTCAGATACCCGCGCCACCCGAGCTCCTCGCCGAACGCGGCGACGGTCGCCTGCAGGATGATGAGCGGCAGCAGGAGGAACTGCATCGCGATCCAGGCGTCGAGATTCATCGCCGGAGGCAGCGCGGCGGCGACGGGGGCGAGATCCGCGACCGATGTCCAGCCGAGCGCCACCGCGAGGAAGAACGACGCGAATCCCGTCGCGAGGAAGCCGACCGGCAGCAGAGCGAACATCCACAGCTTGCGGGCGATGGGCCGGAAGGGCAGCAGCCCGAGATAGCGCGCCCGGGCTCCCTTCGGCACGCTCGCGAAGACGACGACGAGCGCCGCGACCGTCGGCGTGTACATGAGGCCCGCCGCGTAGAGCTGGAAGGCCGGATCCCGCAGGCCGTCGCCCATCCACAGCGGCAGGCAGACGATCCAGCCGAGCACCGCGGCGATGGCCAGATACGCGATCACGCCGCCCCACGGCACGCGCGCGGGCGGCAGTCCGGGGCGGACGTCGTGCGGGGAGAAGAGGCTGGTGGCGTTCATGCTCCCCATCGTGCGCGGCCGCGGGTCGCGGCGCCTCCGCCCTCGGGCGGATCTTCGCGCTCCGCCGCGCGGCGGAGGGACGCCCCCCCGTCGGCGCGCCGCCCCCGCGTCAGCCGGCGAGCACCTTCGCGCACCCCTCCGCGATGTCCTGCGACAGGAGGGTCACCATCTCCTCGGGCGCGTCGTAGCCGTCGGCGCTCAGGCGCAGATCTCGGGTCTTGCAGGCCTCGTCGACGAGGATGCGCATCGCGCGGGCGTTGCCCCAGTCCTGGTGGTCGAACCGCCCCGCCTCGTCGGCCGCCGCGAGACGCGAGGCCAGCTCGTCGCGCGCGCCCGCGCCGAGCGTCTGACCGGCCTTGGCCGCCATGCTCTCGGCGATCCGGGTCAGCTCGTCCGCCGAATACGGCGCGAACTCGATCCGCGTCGTGAACCGCGACTTCAGCCCCACGTTGAAGTCCACGAACCGCTGCATGTCCCCGGGATACCCCGCCGCGATCGCCAGGAACTTCCCCCGATCGTTCTCGAGCCGCGGCACCAGCGTGTCGATCGCCTCCCGGCCGAAGCTGTTGCGATCCTCCCCCACCGGAACCAGCGAGTACGCCTCGTCGATGAACAGCACCCCGCCCATCGCCTCATCGATCTTCGCCGTCGTCTTCGGCGGCGTCTGACCGACGTACCCCGCCACCAGGTCCTGCTGCCCCACCTCCACGAGGTTGCCCTTCGGCAGCAGGCCGAGCGCACGATAGAGGCGCGCGAACAGACGGGCCACCGTGGTCTTCCCGGTTCCCGGCGGGCCCACGAACAGCAGATGCTCGATCGGCACGGGCCCGTCGACGAGACCCGCCTCCTTCCGCTCGGCAGCCAGGCTCGTCTGCGCGACGATCGCCCGCACCTGCCGCTTGAGCTGCGCCTGACCGACGATGTCGTCCAGCTCGGCGAGCACATCGTCCGTGCTCTCCCCGATCGAGCGCAGCGCGAGCCCCTCGCCCTCGCAGGCCTCGACCATGTCGGCCTCGAGGATCGTGACGAGCGCATCGGGATCGTCGTCGAGGTCGCCGGCGCTCACCCTCAGGTCGCGCGCCTGCACCGCGCGCTCGACGACGCCTCGCACCGCGCGGGCGTTGCCCCAGTCCTTCGCCGCGAACCCGCCGGCGCGCTCGGCCGCGTGCAGGCGCTCGGCGAGTGCGTCCCTCGCACCCTCCGTGAGCGTCTCGCCGGCCTTCGCCGCCATGCTCTCGGCGATGCGGATCAGCTCGTCCGCCGAATACGGCTCGAACTCGATCCGCGTCGTGAACCGCGACTTCAGCCCCACGTTGGAGTCGACGAACCGCTGCATGTCATCGGGATAGCCCGCCGCGATCGCGAGGAACTTCCCCCGATCGTTCTCGAGCCGCGGCACCAGCGTGTTGATCGCCTCCCGGCCGAAGCTGTTGCGATCCTCCCCCACGGGGACGAGCGAGTACGCCTCGTCGATGAACAGCACGCCGCCCATCGCCTCGTCGATCTTCGCCGTCGTCTTCGGGGCCGTCTGACCGACGTACCCCTCCACCAGATCCTGCTCCCCGACCTCCACGATCTCGCTGTTCGGGAGCAGTCCGAGCGCGCAGTAGAGGCGCGCGATGAGCCGCGCGATCGTCGTCTTCCCCGTTCCCGGCGGGCCGACGAACAGCAGGTGCTCGATCGCCGATCCCGTCACGGCGATGCCGCGGGCCTGCTTCGCCTGCTGCACGCGCGCCTGCGCGACGATCGCCCGCACCTGCCGCTTGAGCTGCGGCTGCCCGATCTGGGCGTCGAGCTCGGCGAGCACCGCTTCCGGCGTCTCGCTCGCCTCCGCGACGCGACCGAGCTTGAAGACGTCGCAGGCGGCGGAGACGTCCTCCGCCGTGAGGTTCACGAGCGAGTCGAGGTCGTGCGCGCCCGCGAGGCTGATCCGGGTGTCGCGCTGGATGGCCGCCTCGTCGACGACGTTGCGGATGCTGCGGGCGTTGCCCCAGTCGGCGCGATCGAAGCCGCCGCGGCGATGCTCGTCGGCGAGCCGACGGGCGAGCTCCTGCTCGGCGTCGGCGGCGAGCACGTTATCCATGCCGCGCGCCATGCTGCGGGCGATCTCGACGAGCTCGTCCGGCGCGTACGGCGCGAAGTCGATCGTGCGGGGGAACCTCGAGCGCAAGCCGGGGTTGGCCTTCATGAAGTCGTTCATCTGGTCGGTGTATCCGGCCAGGATGCAGACGAACCCGTCGCGGCGGTCCTCCGCCTCCTTCAGCAGCACCTCGATGGCCTTCTTGCCGAAGTCGTTGTCGCCGCCGCCGGCCAGCGCGTAGGCCTCGTCGACGAACAGCACCCCGCCCATCGCCTCGTCGATCGCGGCGAGGGTCTTCTCCTCCGTGCCGCCGATGTTCTGCGACACGAGCCGCGCCCGATCGGCCTCGACGACCTCCTCGCGCTCCAGCACGCCGAGGGCGTGGAACAGCTTCGCGATGAGGCGCGCGACCGTCGTCTTCCCCGTGCCGGGAGGGCCCGCGAACACGAGGTGGGCGCCGACCTGGCTCGCCTTCAGTCCCTGCTCCTCGCGCCGGCGGTTCATCTCGACCTGGTTCATCAGGCCGCGCACCTGCTGCTTCAGCTTCGGCTGGCCGATGATGGCGTCGAGCTCGGCCAGCACGTCCTCGACGGGGCTCGCGGGCGTCGGCGTCTCCCAGGCGGCGTCGGCGGGAGCCTCCTCCTCGACCACCGCGATCGGATCCGCGTCCGCCCCCGTGCGGAGGAAGCAGTCCAGCGTTCCGTACGTCACCGGATCCCGCCGGCTCGCGCCGTAGACCTTCACGAGCCCCGCATCGGGCAGCGACTCGATCACCGCCTGCGGCAGCTTGACGGTGGTGACCGCGTCGACCGCGTCCGCCAGCCGACGGCCGTTCACCGCGATCCGCTGCGGCGGGAGCGACACGCCGGCCGCGATCGGGTCGCCCTGCTCGCCGACGCGGACGGACCCGTCGTCGATCACGAGCACGACGGTCTCGCCGTCGGGCACCGCGCCCAGCCTTGGAAGGATCTCCTTGCCGCGCACGCTGACGGCGCCGGCGGAGGCCACGTCACCCGCGAACGCGGCGTACGCGTCGACGAGCGGCTGCGACGGCCACAGCGGCTGCACGAGCATCCGCTCGTCGTCGGGCCGCCGGGCGATCAGCTCGGAGCCCCCGCGCACCGACAGCTCGATCACGTCGCGGCGCTCGAAGCCGGCCTTCAGCGCCTGCACCCACCCGACCGGAGGGGCGAGCATCCGCTGCGCGTCCGGGTCGGCGCCCTCCAGCGCCAGCGACGTGATCGCGAGGCGGGCGCCGTCGACGCACCAGAGGGTGAGGGATCCGCCCGAGAAGAACAGGAGGGTGCCGCTGAGCGCCGACGCCTCGTTCGCCTGGCGCGCGGACGAGGTCTTCCCGAGCGCGGCGATGAGATCGCCCGCGGCGAGGGTTCCGAGAACGGTCATGACGAGAAGGGCGCTCCACTTCCGATCCACAGCAGAACACCGGCCGCGACGAGGCACAGCGCGCCGCTCGCGAGGTTCCGCGGCTTCTTCTTGTACTGCCGCTTCGAGAGGAGGATGCCTCGCGACATCAGGATGAATCCCACGAGCGCGAAGAGCGCCGCGAGGATCTGCGTCAGCTCGGCCACGTCACGCCGTCCCCTCCTCGTGCGCCCGCACGACGACCTGCGCCGGGCGCAGCAGGCGGGCCCCCAGCGTATAGCCGGGCCGGCGCACCCGCACGATCTGTCCGGGCTCGGCCCCGGCGTCGACGACCTCGACCACCTCGTGCACGTCGGGATCGCAGGCGCCCGCATCGGCGACCGGCTCGAGCCCCCGTCGGGCGAGGATCTCGATGAGCTCGTCGGCGACCGACGCCGACAGCGCCGCGCTCGCCTCCTCGCCGCGCAGGCGGTCGACGGCCAGCAGGATCTCGCGGAAGAGCCCCGCGAACGCCTCGCCCGTGTCGAGCTCGCGGCGCGCGGCCAGATCGCGCTGCACCTGATCGATCAGCTGATTCTTCGCCCGGTCGTCGAGGAGCCGCCGCTGGAACAGGCTGCGCAGCTCCGCGACCTCGCGGGCGAGATCCGCCTCGGCGCCCGTCATCTCTGCAGTCCGCTCGCGCGCTGCTCCGGAGTGGCGGTCTTCCGATCCAGCTTGTACTGCCGCGGGAACGACATCACGACGAACCACCAGCCGAGCAGGCCCCCGACGGCGGCGGTGAGGATGCCCTGGGGCATCGTGTTGAGGCCCGTGAGGAAGAGCACCAGCGCGAGGATCGCCACGACGATCTTCCCGAAGTTCAGGGAGACCCTCACCTTCTCCTTCTTCGCGAGGAACTCCCGCTTCGTCGCCAGCTGACGCTGCACGTCCTGGTCGGCGACGCCGAGGGCGGCGACCTGGTCGATCGCGCTGCGGTAGCAAGCAGCCTGCGCCTTGTTGAGGATCGTGTGGCTGTCGGCCGAGGTCGCGGGCATCTTGGCCTCGGCGTCGCCGAAGACGCTCCACGCCACCTGCGCCCTCACGTCCTGGTCGTCCGGGTAGCGCGCGAGCAGCGCCCGCGACTCGGCGAGCGCCTCGTCCCACCGTCCCCGCTCCCGCAGGGAGATGATCGCGTACCGCATCAGGCGCTGCGCCTTCGCGCTGTTCGGGAACGCCTCAAGCAGCTGCCGCGCGCTGACCAGCGCCGCGTCGACGTCGCCCTGCTGCTCGATGTCCTGGATCGCGAGGACCGCCTCGAGGATGTGCTGCTCGCTCGCCTCGATCCCGATCAGCCTCTGCGACACCTCGAGAGCCCTCCGCGGATCGCCCGCATCCCGCAGCCTCTCGCCAGCGGCCCGCATCACCTTCACGGGATACTCCTCGTCGGGGAACCGCGCCAGGAGCGCCTCCGCCTCGGCGAACCCCTCCGCGGCGCGGCCCTGGTCGACGAGCGCCCACGCGGCCCGGCCGGCGTAGTAGACGCGGTCGGGGGCGATCTCCGCCGCGCGCCGGAACGCCGCCTCCACCTCGGCATAGCGCTCCATGGCCTCGAGCACGTCGCCGCGCAGCTCGTGGCTCCCCTCGTCCCGCGGGGCGCGGCGCACGAGCTCGGCCGACGCGAAGTCCGCCTCGCGGTAGCGCTTCAGCTCGATGGCCGACCGGCCGTAGACGAGCCACGCGAAGGTGTCGCCGGGCTCGAGGTCGGTGCCCTTCTTCGCCGCGATGAAGGCGTTGTTCATGTCGCCCTCGCGGTAGTACTCGGCCGCGCGCTCGCCCCAGGCCTCCGAGGACGCGACGGGCGCGGCCGGAGCGGACGGCGCCGCCTGCTGGGCGGCGAGCGTCGCGTCGTACGTCTGACGGGCCGCGTCGTCGAGCAGGGCGTTCTCGGCCGCCTCGAGCTCGGCCATCCGGCGCTCGGCGAGCTGGGCGCGCTCGCGATCCGGCGATCCGGTCAGCTGGCGCCAGCGCTTGCGCGCCGTGCGGATCGCCTTCTCGATCGCGGGGGCGTCGGCGCCCCGCTCGATGTCGAAGATCTCGTAGTAGTCGGTGAGGTCGGACAAGGGAGGAACCTCCTGCGTGAGGGTGGTCAGCGGTCCGAGGGCCGCGGGGCGGGCGCCGAGGTCTGCGCCGGCGCGGTGCTCTGGGAGGCGGCGGTCGGCAGAGTCGGCAGACCGGACGGCTTCGTCGGCACGCTCGGCGCGGCCGGGGCGCTCTCGGCGGGCGCCGCGGCCTCGTCGGCGCCCATCGCGCCGACCTTCGCCGCGGCCGCCTCGACGGCCTCCTCGGTGAGGTTCGCGACGCGGTCGATCTCGAAGACGCCGACGAGCAGGTCTTCGGGCAGACGGAACACCTCGACGGTCACCGTCTGGTCGATGTCGTAGTGGTACACGACACGGAAGTCGGTTCCCGTGGGCCACTCCTCCTCGAGCGGGAAGACGCCGTGCCCGATCTCGGTCGTGAAATCGATGTCGGGATCGTCGCCCTGCGTCACCCAGACGTGCAGCTCGGTGCGCGGCGACAGCGTCGTCAGAATCTGCTCGCCCGTGGCGGGGACCTTGGTGTTCCTCTCGATGACCACCCAGTTCCGATCCACGCCGTCGTCGTCCTGGGCGACGGTGCCGAGCGCCTGCGAGGTGACGTCCTCGATGACGACATCGCTCAGGTCGCCCTCGCCGCCCGTCTCGATGCCCGCCTGGATCGCCGCGCCCAGCGCGACCGCCTCGTCCGGGTTCACGCCCTCGACCGGGTTCGCCCCCGACAGGCGCGCGAGGAGAGCCGACACCGCGGGCATCCTGGTCGATCCGCCGACGAGCAGCACGCTGTCGATGTCGTCCCAGTCGAGGCCCGACTCGTCGAGAGTGTCCTCGACGAGCTCCTGCGTGCGCCGCAGCAGGCTCTTCGTCGCGGCCTCGAAGCCCTCGCGGGTCACGTCGACGCTGAAGTGCCCGATGTCGAGCGACAGCTGGATGCTCGTGGTCTCGACGGCGCTCAGCGCGCGCTTGGCCTGCTCGGTCTTCTCCCGCAGCAAGGCGACGGCGTCGACGTCGTCCCAGAAGTCGGTGACGCCGTGCGTCGCCTCCAGCTCGTCGACGACGAGCTTCATCAGCGCGTTGTCCCAGTCGAGGCCGCCGAGGTTGCGGTCGCCGTCGGTCGCGAGCACCTCGAACCGGCTGTCCTCGATGCCGAGGATCGTCACGTCGAAGGTGCCGCCGCCCAGGTCGTAGACGAGCACGATCCCGTCGTCGTCGGAGGACAGTCCGTACGAGAGCGCGGCCGCCGTCGGCTCGTTCAGCACCCGCAGCACGTTCAGCCCGGCGATCTCGCCTGCCTGCCGAGTGGCGGTGCGGCGCGAGTCGTCGAAGTAGGCGGGCACCGTGATGACGACGTCGTCGATCGTCTCACCCAGCTCGGCCTCCGCGGCGCGCACGAGCGCGCGCAGGATGATCGCGGAGACCTCCTCGGGTCGATAGGACTCGTCGTTCGACGAGTCGAACCGCCAGCTCGGGTCGCCCATGTAGCGCTTGACGTGCTGCACGACGTCGTCGGGGCGCAGGCCCGCCTGGCGCTTGGCGGCCCCGCCGACGACCGGCTCGTCCTTGCCCTTGGCGTTCTTGAAGAGCACGACCGATGGCGTGATGGCTGAGCCCTCGCCGTTGTTCACGACCCTCGGAACGCCGGTCGCCTCCACGACCGCCACCGCCGAGTAGGTGGTTCCCAGATCGATTCCCACGGCGCGCCCCATACGGCCCCTCCCCCATCACGCTGGCCGCCCCCCTTCCCGGGGACGCCCTTCTTTCCTGGGGGGATCCTATCGACAACCTGGGAAACCCGAGAATGCGGCGGGAGCGTGCATCGCACCCGCGGGGCCGAAGCGTTCGGAGGGCCGGCCCTCGGAACGCGCCCGCGTCAGAGGGCGCGCGCTACTCCGCCCCGAAGCTCGACTCCATCTGCACCATGTCGTGGAAGCGGCTGTAGTGACCCTGGAACGCCACCGCGATGTCGGCCGTGGGTCCGTTGCGGTGCTTGGCGACGATGAGGTCGGCCTCGCCCGGCCGGGTGGCGCGGTCGTACACCTCGTCGCGGTGCAGGAGGATGACCATGTCGGCATCCTGCTCGATCGATCCCGACTCGCGCAGGTCGCTGACCATCGGCCGCTTGTCCTGTCGCTGCTCGGGGCCTCGGTTCAGCTGCGACAGCGCGATGACCGGCACCTGCAGCTCCTTCGCCATGAGCTTCAGGGCGCGCGAGAACTCCGAGACCTCCTGCTGACGCGACTCGACGCGCTTGCCCGACGTCATGAGCTGCAGGTAGTCGATGATGATCATCTTCAGGCCCACGCGCTGCTTGAGTCGACGGCACTTCGCGCGGATCTCGACGAGCGTCATGTTGGGGCTGTCGTCGACGTAGAGGGGGGCGTCGTTGATGCGGCCGCGGGTCTTCGCGAGCGTCGTCCAGTCGCGCGAGTCGAGGTCGCCCTTGCGCAGGTGCTGCAGGGGGATCTGCCCCTCGGCGCTGAGGAGGCGCATCGCGATCTCGGTCTTGCCCATCTCGAGGGAGAAGAAGATCGCGGGAGCATCGTGCTTGATCGCCGCCGAGCGCGCGAAGTCGAGCGCGAGCGTCGACTTTCCCATCGCGGGACGGGCCGCCACGACGATCATCTGGCCGCCGTGCAGGCCGTTGGTGAGCTTGTCGAGCTCGGTGAACCCCGTGGGGACGCCCGTCATCTCGCCGTCGCGCCCCTTGGCCATCTCGATCTCCTCGACGGCCGCCGACACGGCGACCTCGAGGGGCACGTAGTCCTCCGACTGCTCCTGGCCCGTGACCCCGTAGATCTCGGCCTGCGCCTGGTTGACGAGCTCGACCGCCTCGCCCTCGCCGTTGTACCCCATCTGGGCGATGCGGGTGCCGGCGTCGACCAGGCGGCGCAGCAGCGCGCGCTCCTGCACGATGCCCGCGTAGTACCCCGCGTTGGCGGCCGTCGGCACGATCGACGTGAGCGAGTGCAGGTAGTCGACGCCTCCCGCGCGCTGCAGGTCGCCCGTCTTCATCAGCTCGTCGGTGACGGTGATGACGTCGGTGGGCTCGCCGTGCGAGTAGAGGGAGAGGATCGAGTCGAAGATGAGCTCGTGCTTCGGCACGTAGAAGTCGGCGCCGCGCAGCGTCTCGACGACGTCGGCGACGGCGTCCTTCGACAGCAGCATGCCGCCCAGGGTCGACTGCTCGGCCAGGAGATCGTGGGGCGGCGTGCGCTCCGGCTCGCGCGGCTCTCCCAGACGCTCGGCGACATCGGCGATCGACACGTGCTCTCCTCTCACGAACGGCGATCCGCGCGGGTGGATGCGCGGCGGGCGGACCCGCGGGAACCGCGGGGTCGGGGTGCTGCGGCCATCATCCGAGGGGCCTCCGACATCCGACAGGAGCCCTCGCGCGCGGGCGCCGACCCAGCCTAGCTCTCGGCGGATCCCACCCTGTGGATAACTCTGTGGAGAGCCCTGCGGAAAACGCCGCATGTCCTGTGCACAGAGCCTGTGGAGAACTTTCCCCAACGAGAATATCGGGGCACCTCGATTCCGCCCTCATCAGGGGAAATGCCTCTTCCACACCCTGTGGAGGAAAACTCGTGTGAACCCCGGGTCGAAGGTTCTCGTCATCCTCAGCACATGTGGACGAAGACGTCAGAAACGGCGCCGCCCCCGAGAGGGGACGGCGCCGTTTCCAGACGCGCTGCGTCGTTACTTCTTGAGCGCGACGACCTGCAGCGAGATCACGGCCGAGACGTCATCGTGCAGGCGCACGACGACCTCGTGGTTGCCCACCGACTTGATCGGCGACGGGATCGTGACCTTGCGCTTGTCGATCTGGCCGAGACCGGCCTCGGCGACGGCGGTCGCGACGTCGCCCGGCTTGACCGAGCCGAAGAGGCGACCCTCCGAGCCGGCCTTGACGGCGATCTTCACGCGCGCGTCCTCGAGCGTGGCCTTGAGGGCCTCCGCCTCTTCGTGCGTCGCGATGGCGCGCGCCTCGCGGGCGGCGCGGATGGACGCCACCTGCTTCTCGCCGCCGCGGGTCCAGGCCACTGCGTAGCCCTGGGGGATGAGGTAGTTGCGGGCGTACCCGTTCTTGACCTCGATCACGTCGCCGGCGCTGCCCAGGCCGTCGACCTCATGAGTGAGAATGAGCTTCGACATGGGTTCTCCTTAGCGGCCAGCGCCCGAGTAGGGCAGGAGAGCCATCTCACGCGCGTTCTTGATCGCGCGGGCGATGAGGCGCTGCTCCTGAACAGAGACACCGGTGATACGACGGGCGCGGATCTTGCCGCGCTCCGAGATGAACTTGCGAAGGGTCGCGACATCCTTGTAGTCGATGACGCCGACCCGGATGTGCTTCGCGGGGGCGGCGTTCTTGCCGCCCTTGCGCGTCTTGCGGCGGTCGCCGCTCGACTTTCCAGGCATGAATCGGTCCTTACGAAGAAAAAGAACTTAGAACGGGGTGTCGTCCGAGAACGACCCCGGGGTGCTCCACGCATCGGCGCCGGTCGACCCGGGCGCGGCCCAGGGCTCCTCCGACGACTGCTGCGGGCGCTGCTGCTGTCCCCCGCCGAACCCGCCGGCCTGCGGAGCGACCTGAGCGGGGCCGCTGTTGCCGCCCCCGCCGAAGTTTCCACTGGAGGCGGCGCGGGTGACCTGAGCCGTGGCGTAGCGCAGCGACGGGCCGATCTCCTGGACATCCAGTTCGATCGACGTGCGACGCTCGCCCTCGCGCGTCTCGTAGTTGCGCTGACGGAGGTTGCCCTGCGCGATCACGCGCATGCCCTTCGTCAGCGAACCGGCGACGTGCTCGGCGAAGTCGCGCCAGACGCTGGCGCGGAGGAACAGAGCGTCGCCGTCCTTCCATTCGCCGGACGCACGATCGAACGTGCGCGGCGTGGAGGCGATCGTGAAGTTCGCGACCGGAACGCCGGACTGCGTGTAGCGCAGCTCGGGATCCGCGGTCAGGTTGCCCACGACGGTGATGACGGTCTCGCCTGCCATGCTCTCGCCTTAGGCCTTCGCCGCAGTCTTGCGCGCGGCGCGCTCCTCGGCCCGCTTGGCCTCGGAAGCGACCATCGCGATGGCCTCCTCGGCGCGCAGGACCTTGGTGCGCATGATGTTCTCGGCCAGGTTCAGCTGACGATCCATCTCCTGGGTCGCCTCGCTGGTGGCGGTGAAGTTCACGACGGCGTAGATGCCCTCGGTCTTCTTCTGGATCTCGTAGGCGAACTTGCGCTTGCCCCAGATGTCCACGTTCTCGATCGTTCCCTCGGAGTCGGTGATGACCTTGAGGAACCTGTCGAGGTACGCGGGAACCTGGCGCTCGTCGACCTCGGGCTGGATGATCACCATCAGCTCGTACTGGTGCGTGTGCGTCACTGTCCCACCTCCTTCGGACTCGAACGGGTGCCGGGTATCTCCCGGCACCAGGAGGGTGTGCTGCACGTCACCCGCGACCACCGAGAACCGGGAGCCGACAGGCAACCGGTAAAGACTACCTGATGCTTCCTGAGCGGACCACCCCGCGACGTGGCCCGTCACAATGTTTCGCCGCGTGTCGCCGACGGTTCCCTCGAGCGGATCCCCGTTCTAGCGTGGCCGTCAACCGATTCCCGAGCAGAAGGAGAACCGCCGTGTTCACCCCGCACCCCGCCACCCCGGCCGCCCCGGCGCGGAAGAGCGCGGTGTGCATGTGCATGCACGGCGAGCAGTGCTCCTCCTCGGCCCCCGGCCACGCGCTGCACCTCATCCAGGCGCGCCTCGCCGCGGCCACGCCCCGCGAGTGGATCGACGGCATCGTCGAGGCGGCGGACGCCGAGGACGGCACGATCCTCGTGCGCTCTCTCGACGGATCCGCCGCGCTCGTGTGGAGCGCGACGGATCTCGCGAGCACGACGGTCGAGGGATCGCCGGTGGCGCTGCACGCGCGCTGGAACGTGCTCGCCGTCGACGGCGCGCGCGTCAACGTGGCGCGGCTGTCGGCCTGATCCCTCGGGGAGGACGGACGCGTCAGGCGTTCGCCATCATCATGTTCTTCGCCTCCATGCAGGCGTCCATGCACGCCTTGCAGGCCTGAGCGCACATCTCGCAGACGTCGTCGCCGGAAGCCATGCAGGCGTCCATGCACATCTGGCACATCGCCATGCAGGCGTCGAGCATCGACATCATCGCGGCGGGCGACATGCCCTGCATGCGCATCATCGCGCGCATCATCGTGTTGCACATGTCGGCGCAGTTCATGCAGGCGGCCGCGCAGTCCATGCCCTGGCCCGCGCACACCGTGCACGCCTGCTCGCAGGCGGCGCACGCGTCCATGCAGGCCTGCATGACGTCCATGTCCATCTTGGCGTCCTGCATCATCATGCTCTGGGGCATTCGTCCCATCATCATCGCGTCCATGGTGCTCTCCTCACGTCGTCGCGGGCCCCGACGGCCCGCCCTGTCGCCAGGATAGGGGGGCCACCGACACGCGTCGAGGGTCCCCGGACGATCCGCGCGCCCCAGGTGCCGTCGGGCTCTCCCGGCTCGCGAGCATCCGGGAACGGGCCGGGGAGCAGTCAGCGAGGCCGGCTCGGGGCGCGAGCAGCGGGTTCCGGGCCAGGGCGCAGGCAGCGGGGCGCGAGCAGCGGGTTCCGGGCCAGGGCGCAGGCAGCGGAGCGCGCGAGCGCCGGGCTCCGCACCGACTCGATACCGTCGGAGGATGAGCAGTCCCCTTCCCGCGCCGATGCCCTTCGACGCGCGTGCGCTCACCGAGCCCGTGGATCCGCGAGAAGCCGCGCTCACCCGACGCCAGCTGAAGGAGGCCGCCCCCGGCGGATCCGGCATCGGCGCGACGGCGGTGATCCTCGGCATCGGCATCTCCCTCGCCGTCGTGAACCTCCTCTTCTCGCTCCTCGGCGTCGCCCTGGCGCTCCTCGGCCCGTACGGCCGAATCGCGCCGGGCGCGCTGATCCCCGCCGTCTTCCCCCTGCTCGTCGCGGCGGGCATCATCGTCGGCGTCGTCCTGTGGCGCCGGCGCACGCGCGACAGGCAGCATCGCCTCGTCCGCTTCGCCGCCTCCAACGGGATGACCTACCTGCCGCGCATCGACGCGCCTGCCCTGCCCGGCATGATCTTCGGGATCGGCAGAGACCGCCGCGCCGACGACGCCGTACGCGGCACGAACCCCCGCTTCGTCGAGTTCGCGAACTACCGCTACACGACGGGCGGCGGCAAGAACAGGACCACCCACCGCTGGGGCTACGTCGCGATCCGGCTCGACGCGCCGCTGCCGCACATCGTGCTCGACGCGCTCGGCAACAACAGCGTCTTCGGCTCGAACCTGCCCGTGGGCTTCGACCGCAGCCAGCGGCTGTCGCTGGAGGGCGACTTCGACCAGTCGTTCGCTCTCTACTGCCCCGCGGGCTACGAGGCCGACGCCCTCTATCTGTTCACGCCCGACATCATGGCGCGCTTCCTCGACCACGCCGGCGAGCTCGACGTCGAGATCGTCGACGACTGGCTCCTGCTCTACGCGCGCCGCGACCTCTCCACGATCGACCCGGCGACCTGGGCCTGGCTGTTCTCCGTCGTGGCCGCCCTGCTGGACAAGCTCGCCCAGTGGGGGCGCTGGCGCGACGCGCGGCTCGCCGGATCCCCCGCGCCGCACGGCGCGCAGGAGCACGGCCTCCCGTTCACCGACCCGGGTTCCGCACCCCCGCCGCCCGGCGTGGCCGCACCCGGACGCCGCCTGCGACGACGCTTCTCCTGGTTCGTCCTCGTCGTCGCCCTCGCCATCGGGGCGGGGTTCGTCGTGGCGTACATCGGGACGGTCATCGCGTCCTTCTCGCCGTGACGGGGCGCCCTCTCAGGCGAGGGTGCGCTCGCGGAGGCGCGTGACGAGGCCGTCGGTGAGGCCCGCGTCGCGCAGCGGCTGCAGCGGATCCGCGTACGTCGCATCGAGATGCGCGAGGAGCGACCGCATCGGCAGCCCGGAGAACTCGGTGCGCGTGGCGGCGCGCGCCGACGCGTCGAGGTCCACGCCGAGGCGGGCCATGAGGGGGCCGAGCACCTGGTGCGTGCGGGCGCGGATCGCGTCCTGGTTCTCGCCCGTCCTCTCATAGTCGGCGACGATCGCCTCGTGGTCCGCGCCGAGGGCGAGCAGCAGCGCCGCCGCGAGCACGCCCGTGCGGTCCTGACCGGCCGAGCAGTGGAAGGCGACCGCGCCGGGGGCGAGCGCGATGACGCCCAGCGCCTGCACGAGGCGGTCGGCCGAGCGCTCCATCATCTGCACGTAGAGCGCGCCGTAGGTGGCCTGATCCGTCAGCACGGTCTCGCCGTCGGCGGGCACGTCGTCGAGGCGGGCGAGCAGCGGCAGGTGGTGGTAGCCGACGGTCGTGGATCCCAGCGGGCCGCGGCCCGTGACGGCCGCCTCGTCGGGCGAGCGCAGGTCGATGACCGCCGCGAGCCCCGCGTCGCGCAGGCTCCGCGCCGAGTCCTCGTCGGCGAGCGCGAGGTCGTCTGCGCGGATCGCGACGCCGGGGCGCACGGAGGCGTCGCGCACGGGGACCCCTCCCAGGTCGCGCAGGTTCACAGGCGCCGACAGGGTCAGCGCGGGCAGGTCGTCGATGAGCGTCATGGGGTCCTCTCTCGCGGTCGACTCATGAGAACCCACGGAGGTGAACCGCGGGTGACGCGGCGGGGCGGGGTGCTCGCGTCACCCGGCGGCTCCCGGCTCCCAGCTCGCGAGCGGCGCAGGAATTCGCGAGCGGCGCAGAAATCGGGTCGAATATCTGCGCCGCTCGCGGACATCTGCGCCGCTCGCGAGCCTCGCCCGGCGCGCCAGCCTCGACCCGTGCCGTCCTCACCCGGCGGGCGGGACCTCCGACCAGGCGGCGCGGTCGGCCGCCGACGGGGCCGCCGGGATCCGGCCGCGGCCGTCCGGCTCGGGGATCGCGGCGAGCAGCGCCTGCGTGTAGGGGTGGCGCGGCGCCTCCCACACCCGATCGGTCGGCCCCTGCTCCATGACGCGCCCTCCGTACATCACGAGGGTGCGATCGGCGATGCGGCGGACCACGGCGAGGTCGTGCGAGATGAAGAGCATCCCCGCGCCGACCTCCGCGATGAGGTCGCGCATGAGGCCCGCGACGCTCGTCTGCGTCGACGCGTCGAGCGCCGAGATCGGCTCGTCGGCCACGAGCAGACGGGGCCGGGCCGCGAGCGCCCGCGCGATCGCGATGCGCTGCTTCTGGCCTCCCGAGAACTGGTGCGGGAAACGCCCCGTCCAGGCGGGGTCGAGCCCCACCCGCTCGAGCCACTCCTCCGGCCGGGAGCCCTCCGCTCCGCGGGCGCGGGCCGTGCGGGCCCCGTCCGCGATCTGGTCGCCGATGCGGCGCCGCGGATTGAGCGACGTGGCCGGATCCTGGAACACCATCTGGATCCCCGTCAGCGCGAGCGGACGACGGCGCACGCCGAGCGGCCGCACGGGCTCGCCGTCGAAGAGCACCTCGCCCTCCGCGGCCTTCTCGATGCCCGCCACGGCGCGCGCGACGCTCGACTTGCCCGATCCCGACTCGCCCACCAGCGCCACGGTCTCGCCGGCGCGGATCTCGAGCGACACGTCGGTCACGGCCTGCACCGGAGGGTGGCCGGGATAGCGCACAACGAGGCCCCGCGCCTCGAGAACGGTCCGCTCAGTCATCGTCGCCCTCCTCGATGCGCGACCCGGGCAGCGCCGCGAGCAGCTGCCGCGTGTACTCGTGCTGCGGATCCGCGAACAGCGTCGCGCGGTCCGCGCGCTCGACGATCCGCCCGCCGCGCATGACGGCGACGTCGTCGGCGATGGCGCTCATCACGCCGAGGTCGTGCGTGACGAGCAGCACGGCGAGATCGCGCTCGAGGGCGAGGTCGCGCAGGAGCTGCAGGATGCCGGCCTGCACCGTCACGTCGAGGGCCGTCGTCGGCTCGTCCGCGAGCAGCACCTCCGGCTCGCACGCGAGCGCGCAGGCGATCGCGATGCGCTGCCGCTGGCCGCCCGAGAACTGGTGCGGGAACCGATCCAGCGCCTCGTCCGGGTTCGGCACCTGCACCCGCTCGAGGAGCGCGCCGGCATGCGCGCGGGCGTCGCGCTTCGACAGCCCCATGTGGGTGCGCACGTGGTCGGTCAGCTGCCGTCCGACGGCGAGCTGCGGATGCAGAGACGACGACGGATCCTGGAACACCATCGCGATGCGGCGGCCGCGCACGCGGTTCAGCTCGCGGCGCCGGAGACCGAGCAGCTCCTGCTCGCCGAGGCGGATCGATCCGCCCGTCGTCGCCTGCCGCGGGAGGAGGCCCAGGATCGCGAGCGACGTGAGCGTCTTGCCGGATCCCGACTCGCCCGCGAGGCCCTGCACGCGCCCCGCGTGGAGGTCGAGCGAGATGCCGTCGACGAGCCGGCGGCCGATGTCGATCGTGAGGTCGTCGATCGTGAGCGCGGCGCTCATCACGCGGCTCCCTTCTCGCGGGCGGCCGTGCCCTCGTGCACGACCTCCGCGGTCGGGTCGAGCACGTCGCGCAGCGCGTCGCCGAGGAAGTTGAACGCCATGACGACCGTGAGGATCGCGAGGCCGGGGAACACGCCCAGCCACCACGCGTCGAAGTTCGACATCGCGGCCGAGATCATGGATCCCCACTCCGCCGTGGGCGGCTGCGCGCCGAGCCCGAGGAACGACAGTCCCGACAGCAGGAGGATCGCCGTGCCGATGTCGAGGGTCGCGAGCACGAGCATCGGGCCGAGGATGTTGGGGAGGATGTCGACGGCGAGGCTGCGCAGCGGCGAGTAGCCGAGCAGCCGCCCCGAGACGACGTAGTTCTGACCGCGCAGGCCGAGCACGAGGCTGCGCGTGACGCGGGCGTACTGCGGCCAGGAGACGACGATCGCCGCGATGACGGCGTTGTAGAGCGACGGGCCGAGCGAGGCGGCGACGACCATCGCGAGGATCACCGTCGGGAAGGCCATCACGAGGTCGGTGATGCGCATGAGCGTCTCGTCGACCCAGCGCCCGAAGTATCCGGCGACGGCGCCGACGATCGTGCCGATCACCATGGACGCCGCGACGAGCAGCAGGGCGAGGGGGATCGTCACGGTCGCGCCGGTCATGAGCCGCGAGAAGATGTCGCGGCCGCCGCCGTCGGTGCCGAGCAGCGCCTCGCCGCCCGGCGCCTGCAGGCGCGGCAGCACCTGCGCGTTGGGGGCGAACGGCACCCACCACTGCGCGGTGAAGGCGACGATCACCCAGGCGAGGGCGATGACCGTGCCGATGACGCCGAGCGGGCTGCGCCAGGCCCGCGGCAGGCGGATCCGGTGGCGCAGGCGGGCGGCGACGCGCTCGTCGCCGAGCGGGGCGGGGGTCTGTGTCGCGCTCATGCGAGCCTCACCCTCGGGTCGAGGACGCCGTACAGCATGTCGACGACGAAGTTGATGACGAGGTAGATGACGCCGACGACGAGGCCGACGCCCATGATGCCCTTGAGGTCGAGGTTGGCGGCCGAGTTGTAGGCGTAGGTGCCGAGGCCCGGCCAGGCGAAGACCGACTCGACGAGCACCGTGCCGGAGAGCAGGGATCCGAACGCGACGCCGACGACCGTGAGGATCGGCAGCGACGCGCCCCGCAGCACGTAGTCGATGACGACGCGCGCGCCGCTCAGGCCCTTGGCGCGGGCCGCGCGGACGTAGTCGCTCGCGAGCACCTCGAGCACGGAGGTGCGGATGAAGCGCGTGAGCAGGCCGACCGTCACGAGCGAGAGCACGAGCACGGGCAGCGCGAGGTGCGCGAGCGCGTCGAACAGGCCGACGCTGTCGCCGTTCAGGATGTAGTCGATCGTGTAGAAGCCCGTGACGTTCGGCGGGGGCGTGATCGAGGGCGAGATCCGACCGGATCCCGGGGCGATGCCCAGCTGCAGGAAGAAGAAGTTGAAGCTGACGAGCGCGAGCCAGAACGTCGGCACGCTGAGCCCGACGAGGGTGATGACGCGCACGACCTGGTCGGCGACGAGCCCGCGACGGTACGCGGCGAGCGTGCCGAGCACGATGCTGACGGCGAGGCTCACGATGATCGCGCCGACGGCGATCTCGATCGTCGCGGGCACGGCTGTCGCCAGGTCGGCGCTCACGGCCCTGCCCGTCACGATCGAGCGCCCGAGGTCGCCCTGCAGCAGGTTCGCCATGTAGACGACGTACTGCACGACGAGGGGCTTGTCGAGCCCGTGCGCCTCGATGAACGCCTGCCGCGTGGCGGGGTTCTGGGAGGCGCCCTCGCCGAGCGCCGCGGAGACGGGGTCGCCCGGCACGAGGTTCGTGAGGAGGAACGTCACGATCGTGACGCCGAGGAGCAGCAGCACCGAGGTGCCGAGCCGGCGGAGGAGGTACCGGGCGAGCGGGGATCCCGCCCGCCCGGTGCGCGTCGTCGCAGCCACGTGCCTCAGCCCGCGGGTGTGATCTCGGCGATGTCCATCTCCCAGATCGCGTTGTACACGGCGCCCGTGACGTCGGACGAGGTCGCGATGTTGCGGCCGGGGACGATCATCGGCACGAACGGGCCCTGCTCCTGCATCGCCTCGGCGAAGGCCGTGAAGTCGGCCTCGCGCTCGTCGACGTCGGTGGCGTTGGTCGCTTGGGCGGCGAGGTCGGCGATCTCGCTGTTCTGGTCGGCCTCCCAGCCGGCGCGCAGACCCACCTTGAGGCCGGGGCCGAACGGCAGGAAGTTGGCGGAGTCGGCGTAGTCGGGGCCCCAGAACCACAGGCCGAACGCCTCGGTGCCGTTGACGTACGCGTCGAGCTCCGTCGCGAACGGCGCGGGGGCCAGCTCGACGTCGATGTCGATCTCGGCGAGCTGCTGCTGGATCCGCTCGGCGAGCGGCGTGAACTCGACGCCGCCGACGGGGTAGTCGTTGGGGAACTGCAGGCGCAGCGTCTCGCCGTCGTAGCCGGAGCGCTCGAGCGCCTCGCGGGCCCGGTCGAGGTCCTGGCTCACGCCCCCGTCGAGGGCTCCCTCGTATCCGGGAGGGATGACGCCCGTGGCCTGCACGGCGCCCTCGCCCGCGAGCTCGAGGAGCGCGTCGTAGTCGAGCGCGTAGCGCATCGCCTCGGCGAGGTCGACGTTCGCGAGGTCGCCCGCGACCTCCTCCGACTGGTTGAGCAGGAGGAAGATCGTCTGCCCCGACGGCACCGACTCGACCGTGAGCTCGTCGCTGAGGCCTGCGACCTGGTCGCCGTTGAGGTCCATGGCGACCATGGTGTCGCCGCCCTCGAGGTTGATGAGCTGGGTGGCGCTCTCGGAGACGTTGCGGATGACGACCCGCTCGAACGCCGGATCCTCGTCGCCCGTGTACTCGGGGTTCGCGGTGAGCACGACCTGCGAGCTGAGGTCGAGGGTGTCGAGCACGTACGGCCCGGAGCCGGCCGACTCGCCGTCGAGGAACTCCTGCGCACTGTCGGTGCCGTCGGTCGCGCCGCCGTTCTCGGACACGACGTCGGCGTTGACGATGCCGAGCGCGGCGTTGGCGAGGATCGCGGGCAGCTGCAGCAGCGGGGCCTCGCTCGTGAAGCGCACCGTGAGGTCGTCGACCTTCTCGACGGTCACGCCGTCGAGCAGGAAGGCGGGCTTGGCCTCGGGCATGCCCTGGATGCGCTCCATCGTGAACACGACGTCGTCGGCCGTGATCTCGCTGCCGTCGGAGAAGGTGCGTCCCTCGTCGAGGGTGAAGGTGAACTCGGTCGCCTCGTCGTTCTGCTCCCAGCTCGCGAGACCGGGGACGGGCGTCGACACGTCGGATCCCTCGAAGTCGACGAGCGTCTCGTAGAGCGCCTTCGCGACCATGTTGCCCGTCGGGTCGTACGAGTTGCCGGGGTCGGTGGTCTCGATCGAGAACGCAGCGTCGATGACGAGCGTTCCCGCGGATCCGCCGTCTCCGACCGAGGCGTTCGTGTTGTTCGCCGAGTTGCCGCCCGAGCAGCCCGCGAGGGCGAGGATCGAGACGGCGCCGAGGACCGCGGCGGTGCGGCGCAGACGAAGGGTCATGAGGGCTCCTGGGGGTGAAGGACCTGCAGCTGAACGAATACTGTGGACAGCCGCGATCAGAATGGCACGGTGTGCAACGATTTGTCCACCAAGATCGCCCGCACGAAACACACTCTTCATACGATCCGGAGCATGATTGCAGAATGTCCACTTCACGCGCTTCTGATTCGCCGCCCGCCGGACGAAATGCCGCCCTGGACGATGTTTCGTACCGGATCCTCGACCTCATGCGCGAGAACGGGCGGATCTCGATCGCCGCGCTGGCCGAGCGCGTCGGCATCTCGCGGTCGAGCGCCTACGCGCGGGTCGAGAGCCTCGTGGAGTCCGGCGTCATCACCGGCTTCTCCGCGCGGATCGACCCGTCGCGCGCGGGGCTGTCGGTGTGCGCGCTCGTGTTCGTCACGGTGCTGCCCCAGTCGTGGGCATCGTTCCGCGAGAAGATCACCGAGATGCCCGACATCGAGTACTGCGCGATCACCACGGGCGAGCACGACGCGATGATGCTCGTGCGGGCGACCGACGTCAGCGGGATCCACACCTTCACGACCGGCGTCATCGCGACGCTGCCCGAGGTGCGCACCGTGGTCAGCGTCGTCGTGCTCGACGAGGTCGTGCGCCGCCCCTACCTGCTGCCGCCCGACCTGCCCGAGCGCGAGAGCGCGGCCCAGCTGGGCATGACGCGCTGGACGCCCGCCGCCGAGGGCCGCGACGCGATGGCCGCCCGCGGGGAGTAGGCGCGGCGGGGCGGGGCGCAGCCCGCGAGCGCGCCCGCCGATGCCGATGCCGATGCTCGCGAGTGGCGCAGAAACTCGCGAGTGGCGCAGACATTCGGCCGGATTTCTGCGCCGCTCGCGAAAACCTGCGCCACTCGCGAGCCGGAGATGTCGGGGCCGGGCCGGCCGAGCCGGGTTGGCGAGGCCGGGCGGGGCTGGCCGGCCGAGCCGGGAGGGGCCGTCAGCCCTGCGGGTCCTCGACGCACACGCTCAGCTGCGGGGATCCGTGCATCTCGTAGTGCTCGATGAGGCGCAGCAGCCCGTCGCGCTCCTCGAGCTCGCTCTCGCCGGAGCCGGTGACGACCGCTCCGTCCCGCTTCAGCACATGCACGAAAGACACCCAGATGGTGCGCGGCTGGCGGGTGCCGACGAAGCGGCCGAAGGTGACGGTGTCGCCCTCGTAGTCGCCCCAGATCGCGCCGTCCTTCTCGAAGTAGCGGAAGACGGTGGGCGCGTCGGGGTCGACGTCGGACGTGGTGGACGACTCCATGCGGAAGACGCGGCCGTCGAGGGAGGGGATCGGGGAAGAGGTCACCCGGCGATTATGCCCGGCTCGAGAGAACGCGCATCGCGGAGGGCCGCCCGGACCGGCGGAGCCCCCGGCTCGCGCACGGCGGCTCCCGGCTCGCGAGGGGCGCAGGAACTCGCGAGTGGCGCAGAAATCGGGCCGAATATCTGCGCCACTCGCGGACATCTGCGCCACTCGCGAGCCCGCTTCTCCCCCTCAGCGCGGCGCGTTGATCCGGTCGCCGTCCCACGTGAGGTCGGCGTCGGGGGCGATCTCGTGCGCCTCGATGTCGGGGGCGTCGACGAGGGCGCGGATCAGGTCGGCGGATCCGCCCACGATCGTCGAATCGAGATCGATCTCGCTCGCGAGGATCCAGGCGCGGTCCTCCGGCCAGATGAGGCTCGGGCTCTCGGCCTGCTCAGCCCACCCCGGCCGCGCCCACGGCACCCGATCGGCCCAGGCGGGGTCGGTCCACTCCGCGGGAGCCGCGCGGAACAGCACGTGCCCGCGGCCGGGCAGCTCGAGGCGCGGGCCGCGCGAGACCTCGTCGGAGAGCACGCCTGGGTGCCACCGCTGACGGCGGAACGGCCGCCAGAAGGGATCGTGCAGGATCTTCCCCAGGAGCGACTCGTGGCGCGGATCCTGCGCGTAGCGGGCGGGCGAGCCCTCCGGTGCGAAGCCGAAGTGGGCATCGGACGGGTGCCCGGGCTTCCGGGCGCCGAGGAGGTCGCCCCAGCCCTCCCAGATCGCCGCGAACCCGGCGTCCGGCGTCTCCGTGTGCGCGATGAGACGGCGCGCGACCGCGGCGAGCGTCTCAGGTTCGAGACGCCCCTCCTCCGGTCCTCCGTACCGCCAGCCGTCCGCGTCGCGCAGGTCGTGCGCCTCGTCCGCGTGCGGCGCGCCGACGAGGCGGAACCACTGCGCCTCCGGATGCATCGTCGTGCCGAATCTCTCCGCCGCCGTCGCCCACGTCACCCGCTCGCTCTCGATCTCGGGCGCGGCCGCGAGGAACGTCTCCCAGGCCTCCGGATCCTCCTCCCGCGGCCACGCGACGCCCACCGGGCGCTCCCGGTAGACGGGGTGCAGCACGCGGGCGTACGCCGCGAATCCTGAGGGCACGATGCCGCCCGTGATGCCCGGATCCGCCGAATCGCCCATCCGCTCGCGGATCCAGTCGCCCGCCGACACGTCGCTCGTCCACTCCATGGGGATCACGGTAGGCGACGCGGGGTGTTCATCTCTCGCGGGGAGGATCTGCCCCTCCCCTGCGCGCGGCGCGGCGCACCAGCCACGCGGTGCCGCACGCGAGCGAGATCGCGAGCACGACGGATCCGCTGACCATCGCCTCCGGCGTGCTGCCACGCAGGAGCACCCACGCGGCGACGATCGCGAAGCCCGCGAAACCCGCGGCGAGAGCGGAGTCGATCCGTCCGGCGTCCATGTCGGTCCTCCGTCTCCGTCGGTTGGATGCGCGGCCAGGGTGTCAGGGGACGGGCAGGACCGGGAGGAGACGGCGTCGGGAGTTCCGCTCCCGCGCTGTGTCTCCCCGTCGCCTGATGCACGACAACGCCGATCTTCGGGGCGACGGGTCGGATCCGCGGCGTGTCGGGGCCGGGCGCCGAGATCTGGCGTCGTCGTGCACGGGGCCGATAGCGGACGGCGAATCCGCCCCGCATGTGTCGCCCCGTGTCGCCGGGTGTGACGGCGTGTGACCGCCGGCCGGGACGCGACACGCCCGGATTCCTATTCTCGGAGGATGACGGAGACGCTGGACATCATCCCGCTGCGCACCTTCGTGGCGATCGCCGACTGCGGGGGCTTCGGCCGCGCCGCCGCGGCGCTGCACATGAGCCAGCCCACCGTCAGCCAGCACGTGCGCCAGCTCGAGCGGCGCATCGACCAGCCCCTCGTGCGCCGCGAGGGCCGACGCGCGGCGCTCACCCCCGCGGGCGAGCGGCTCCTCGCCGAGGCCCGCCGGATCCTCGCCGTGCACGACGAGGCGCTGGCGCGGCTCGACGTGGCGCAGGACCGCTCCCTCGTCGTCGGATCCACCGAGACGGCCGCCGAGCAGGTGCTGCCCGGGCTGCTCACCACCATCCGCGACGCGTTCCCCGAGCATCGGGTGCTGTTCCGCATCGACCGCTCCACGCAGATGGTCGACGCCGTCGACAAGGGCACGATCGACCTGGCCGTCGTGCTCGACACCGGATCCACCGTGCCCGGGCTCGCGGTCGGGACCCTCCCGCTCACCTGGTTCGCGAGCCCGAGCTGGGAGCAGTCGGACGCCTCCGCCCCGCTCCCCCTCGTGGCCTACGCCGAGCCGTGCGGCATGCGGCAGCGAGCCCTGCAGCGCCTCGGCGCCGAGGGGCGAGACGTCGAGATCACGGCCGAGTCGGGCACGCTGGAGGGCGTGCTCGCGAGCGCCCGGGCCGGGCTCGGCGTCGCCGTGCTGCCCTCCGCCGGCCGCGCCCCCGAGGGGCTCGTCGAGCGCACCGACTTCCCCGCGCTCGGCAGCATCGCCGTGCGGCTCGTCGTGCGCCGCGGCGTCGACCCTCTCGCGGAGGAGACGGCGCTCGCCGCCCTCGACCGCTTCTTCGCCGCCCCGCACGCCCGCACCGCGGCGTGAGGGTCGGCTCCGGCGCCTTCGAGGCACCCGCACGCTGAGCCGCGTGGTGGGTCTCCCCCTCGCTGAGTGCACGACGACGCCATTATCGGGAGGGTCGGCCGGATCCGCGGCGTGCCAGGGCCCAGCGCTGAAATCTGGCGTCGTCGTGCACCGGGCCGGGACAGAAACGACGCGGAGCCACACCGCGGCACGGGCGGCAGGGATCCCGCTTCCCACGTGAGTGCACGACGACGCCATTCTTCGGTTGTGCGGGGTGGATCCGCGGCGCGTCGGAACCCGGGCGGAGATCTGGCGTCGTCGTGCGCGGGGCAGGACAGACACGGGGCGAAAAGGAGTGTCCTCTCGCGGAATGTGACGCACCGCGACGCGAAAGACGAGTGTGCTCTCGCGGAGCGCGGCGTGGGCCGAGACGCCCGCCCCGTCACCCGGGGTCATATGCGTCACCCCGACGCGCCCGCGGATCCCCCGGTCACCCGCCATTCCCGCCGCCGATCGCGGATCCCGATCGGTTCCGATCCGCGGCGGGCGTTGGACGCGCGGGGCGGGGCGTTCCTAGGGTGAGGGCGACCGCCGCGGGCGACCGGCCCGGGCTCCGGACACCCCTCGTGGAGGCCTCATGTCGATCCTCGTCACCGCCGACCAGCTCGCCGCCGAGCTCGCCTCGGATCAGCCGCCGCGCGTCCTCGACGTGCGGTGGCGGCTCGACCGCCCCGACGGACGCGACGAGTACCTCGCCGGCCACATTCCCGGCGCGGTATACGTCGATCTCGACCACGAGCTCGCCCGGCACGGCGCACCCGAGGACGGCCGGCACCCCCTGCCTCCCGTCGAGGATCTGCAGCGCGCCGCCCGCGGGTGGGGACTGCGGAACGGCGAGCGCGTCGTCGTGTACGACGACCTGAAGAACCTCTCCTCCGCCCGCGCCTGGTGGCTGCTGCGGCACGCGGGTGTCGACGACGTGCGGCTGCTCGACGGATCCCTGCGCGCATGGACGAACGCCGGGCACGCCCTCGAGGAAGGGCCCGTGGATCCGGAGCCGGGCGACGTCGAGCTGACCTACGGATCCCTGCCCGTCCTCACGATCGACGACGCCGCGGCGCTGCCCGAGGAGGGCGTGCTGCTCGACGCGCGCGCCCCCGAGCGCTACCGCGGCGAGACGGAGCCGATCGATCCGCGCGCCGGACACATCCCCGGGGCGCGCAACGCGCCCGCGCCCGGCAACGTCGGCCCCGACGGGCGCTTCCTGCCCGCCGACGAGCTGCGCGCCCGGTTCGCCGCGCTCGGCGTCACCGACGAGGCCGCCGTCGGCGCGTACTGCGGATCCGGCGTCACCGCCGCGCACGACATCGTCGCGCTCACGATCGCCGGGTTCGCGCCGGCGCTCTACCCCGGATCCTGGAGCCAGTGGTCGAACCACCCCGACCGGCCGGTCGCCGTCGGCGACGCCCCGTAGGCCGCCGACCGCGGGCGCCCCGGTCCGGGGCTCCCCCACCGGCCCGCGCCCCACGGGTCCGCCGCCCCGCGCCCCGCGCCCCACAGGTCCCCACGTCTTCGCGACGTCCCCCGCCATCCGCAGCGGACGTCGCGAAGACGTGGGGACGTCGTCATGCCCCGGGCGCGCGTTACCCCGCCCCTGCCCACGTCGGCCCGAAGATCCGAAACCGCTCGTCCCACGCCGCGCGCCACCGCCGCCCGCCACGCCGCCCCGCCCGGGCACCCCGCACGGCGCACGCCGCGCCTCGTCCCGGCGAACACCCCGTAGGCCTTACCCGTGGGACCCCGGCCCGCGCCCCGTCAGGCCCCAGCCCGCGCCCAAGGGATCCGCCGCCCCGCGCCCCACAAGTCCCCGAGTCTTCGTCAGGTTCCCCGCAATCCGCAGCGGACTTCGCGAAGACTCGGGGACTTCGTCGTGCCACGGCGCACCCGCCCCGCAACAGAGCGTCACGGGATGACGCTCTGTGTCTCTCCCCTCCGCGCCCGCGAAAGCCCGCGGATCCGCGCCATCCCCGGCCGGACGCGCACCGATCGCCCGGCCGTATCGGATCCGATAGCCGTTCTCCGCTGGCTCCCCCGCTCGGCCGCTGGTGGGGTGGCCTCATCCCATCCGATCCACCCGAGAGGCAGCGGACCATGACCGTGGAGTTCATCAGCCTGACCTACCCGAACGCATCGACCGAGCTGAACCCGATCCCGGGCGCGCAGATCGACCGGAAGCACCTGATCCGGTACGCCCGCGCCGTGGAGGACGCGGGCTTCGACTACACGCTGCAGCCGTATGGATCGTCGTCGTTCGATCCGTTCGTCACCGCGACGACGCTCACGCAGCACACCGAGCGGGTGAAGCCGATCGTCGCGCTGCGCCCCAACAACATCCATCCCACGTATGCTGCGAAGACCCTCGCCACGCTCGACCAGGTGAGCGACGGCCGCGCCGCCGTGCACTTCATCTCCGGCGGCAGCGACGCGGAGCAGGCGCGCGAGGGCGACTTCCTCGACAAGGCGCAGCGCTACAGCCGCACGGAGGAGTACATCCGCATCCTCCGCCGCGCGTGGGAGTCGCCCGACGCGTTCGACTGGGACGGCGAGCACTACCGGTTCTCCGACTTCTCCAACGGCGTGCGGCCGGTGAACGGCTCCATCCCGATCTCGGTCGGCGGCTCCTCCGACGAGGCCTACCGGGTCGGCGGGGCGCTGGGCGACATCTTCGGCCTCTGGGGAGAGCCCCTCCGCGAGACGCAGGAGCAGATCGACCGGATCGGCGAGTCGGCCGCCGCCGCGGGGCGCGCCGACCGGCCGCGCGTGTGGGTGACCTTCCGCCCCATCATCGCCCCGACGGAGGAGCTGGCGTGGGAGAAGGCGGCCACCGTGCTCGACGCGCTGAACCGCAACACGGCCGCGGCGAGCGCCGCCCCGTCCGGTCGCCAGAAGGACCGGTACACGGGATCCCCGCAGAACGTCGGCTCGCAGCGCCTGCTCGACATCGCCTCGCGGGGCGAGCGCCACGACCGCGCGCTGTGGACCGCGCCGGCCGCGGCGACGAACGCCGCCGGCGCCTCGACGGCGCTCGTCGGCACGCCGGAGACCGTCGCCGCCGCGATCCTCGACTACGTCGACCTCGGCGCCGAGCTGATCTCGATCCGCGGGTACGACAACCTGAACGACGTCATCGACTACGGCCGCCATCTCCTGCCGCTCGTGCGCCAGGAGCTCGCCCATCGCGAGGCGACGGGACGCCGCGGCGAGGTCGTCGCGCAGCCGCCACTCGAGGGCGTCGCGGCCTGACCGCCGAGACGGAGGAGACCCCGCCCATGCCACGCGTGCACCATCGACACCGTCCCGCGCGGCCGCTCGCCGCGCTCGCCCTCGCGGGCGTCCTCGTCCTCCCCGCCTGCGGGACCGGATCGGGGGCCGCGCCGGCCGACGCCGCCGAGGGCACCGGCGAGACGCTCACGATCACCGACGAGCTCGGCCGCGAGGTCACGGTCGACGTGCCGATCACGGCCGTGTACACCGACCTCTTCTACACGACCGAGCTCGTGCGGGCGATCGGGGCCGAGGAGGCGATCGTCTCGGTCGACGACACGAGCAGCCCCGAGAAGACGCCCGCGAACGCCGGATACTTCGAGGAGTTCGCGGGCCTCCCCACCGTCGGCGAGTACGACGAGCCGAACTGGGAGGCGATCGTCGAGTCCGGCGCGCAGGTCGCCCTCCTGCGGCGAAACGGCCCGTACGAGGAGGCGATCGAGAAGCTGGAGCCCTTCGGCATCGAGGTCGTCGTCGTGACCTCCTGGGATCCGGCCGTGATCCGCGAGTACCTCCCCGTGCTCGGCGAGGCCTTCGGCACCGAGGAGCAGGCGGCCGAGGCGGCCCGGCTCTTCGACGACATCAGCGACCTCATCGCCGAGCGGACCGTCGACGTCCCGCCGCGCACCGTCTACTACGAGAACGCGACCGACTACTCGACCGGCGTGCCCGGATCCGGGTGGCACGACATCATCGTCGACGCGGGCGGGGAGAACCTCTACGGCGACGTGCGGCTCGGAGACGATCAGGGCGCGAACGTGCACAACTACGAGGTCGATCCCGTCGACATCATCTCCCGCGACCCCGACCTCATCGTGCGCCAGGGGCTCGACGACCACCCGCAGGGATACGAGGCCTGGCCCGCGGAGGCGTTCCAGCGGGAGGCCGAGGAGATCGCCGAGCGGCCCGGATGGTCGGGCATCAGCGCGGTGCGGGACGACGAGATCTACGTCGTGAACAACTTCCTGCTCAGCGCCTTCGGCAAGCAGCTCGGCGCGCTCGCGATCGCCACCTGGCTGTACCCGGACGAGTTCGCCGACGTCGACCTCGACGCCTACTTCGACCGCTGGCTCGACCTCCAGAACACGCCGAACGTCAGCGCCGGCGCGTACGTGCAGAAGATCGGCGAGGAGGGCTGAGATGACCGCCGTCGACGACCGGCCGGCCGCCGCGGGGGAGACCTCTCCCCCGGCACCCCGGTACCGCAGACAGATCGGGATCGTGCTCGCCGGAGCGCTCGCGATCGCCGCCGCCGCGCTCTTCGGCGTGCAGCTCGGCTCGGCGGGGGCGACGATCGCGGACGTGCCCGCCGCCATCTGGTCGAAGCTGCTGCAGATCGCCCCCGCCGACGCCGCGACCGATCAGCGCTACACGATCATCTGGGAGCTGCGCGTGCCGCGCGTCGTGCTCGCGGTGCTCGGCGGGGCGGCGCTCGCGCTCGCGGGCGTCATCTTCCAGGGCCTGCTGCGCAACCCCCTCGTGAGCCCCTTCACGCTCGGAATCGCGCCCGCGGCGGCCTTCGGCGCCTCGCTGTCGATCATCGTGTTCGGCGCCTCCGCGTCCGGCACCGGCCTCGTCGCCGGCGCCCTCATCGCCGCGGCCCTCAACACGGCGATCATCCTGGCGCTCGCCTCCTCGCGCGGCCTCGAGGCCACGACGCTCATCCTCCTCGGCATCGCGCTGACGCAGCTCTTCGGCGCGCTGACGGCGGGCCTGCAGTACTTCGCCGAGGACGAGGTGCTCGCCGCGATCGTGCGCTGGACCTGGGGCTCCGTGAACTCGGCGCTCTGGTACCAGGTGACGGCGCTGCTCATCATCGTCGCGGTCGCCTATCCGCTCGTGCAGCTGCGCAGCGGGAAGCTCAACGCGATCGCCTTCGCGGGCGACGACGCCGCGCGCAGCCTCGGCGTGCCGGTCGCGCGGGTGCGGCTCGAGCTCATCATCGTCGCCGTGATCCTCACCGCCGTCACGATCAGCTTCACCGGCATCATCGGGTTCGTCGGGCTCGTGGGCCCGCACATCGCCCGCCTCATCATCGGGCCCAACCACCGCTTCCTGCTGCCCTTCGCGGCGGTCATCGGCGCGCTCGTGCTCGTGGTCGCCGATGCGATCGGACGCCTGGTGCTCGCCCCGGCGGTCATCCCCGTCGGCATCATCGACGCCATCGTCGGCGCACCGATCTTCATCTACCTCATCCTCTCGAGAAGGAAGGCCCTCGCATGACGCTCTCCGCCGAATCCCTCGACGTCGGCTACTCCCCCCAGCGCCTCATCGTCCACGGCGTCGACCTGGAGGTGCGCAGCGGGGAGCTGCTGGGCCTGCTGGGCCCCAACGGCTCGGGAAAGTCCACCCTCATCAAGTCGATCGCGGGCATCGCCCCGGTGCGCGGCGGCCGCCTCGTGCACGACGACGACGTCGATCTCGCCTCGCTGTCCCGCGCGGCGGCGGCGAAGCTCGTCGCCTACGTCCCGCAGACGATCGAGGCCTCCTTCGGGCTCGACGTGCGGGAGTCGGTGCTGCTCGGGCGCACGCCCCACTTCGGCACCCGCCCCCGCGACGTCGACTGGCGGCACGTCGACCGGGCGATCTCCCTGCTCGGGCTGGACGATCTCGCGGGCCGCGCCGTCACCCAGCTCTCCGGCGGGCAGGCGCAGCGCGTGCTCATCGCCCGCGCGATCGCGCAGGATCCCCGGATCCTGCTGCTCGACGAGCCGACGAGCGCCCTCGACATCCGGTTCCAGTGGCAGACCCTCGCGCTCGCCCGGCGGCTGACGCGCGACGCGGGCGTCGCCGCGATCATCGCGATCCACGACCTCAACCAGGCCGCGCGGTGCTGCGACCGGCTCGTCGTCCTGAAGGACGGCAGGCTCGTCGCCTCCGGCACCCCCGGCGAGGTGCTGCGGCCGGATCTCATCGAGGACGTCTACGGCATCGCCGTCGAGGTCACCGACCACCGCGGCTTCGTGGAGGTGCACCCCGTTCTCGACGACACCGCCGGGCTCGGCGAGCACGGGCTCCGTCTGCTGTCGGCACCCGCCGCCCGATCCGAGGAGCGTGCGGCATGAGCGACCGTCTCGACCGCGACGACGAGCGCTTCGCGCTCGGCCTCCTCATCAACGGCGTCCCGCGCAACTGGGCGACCACCTTCGGCGACGACGACGACCCGTTCCGCGTCGACCGCTACGCGCGGATCGCCCGGTCGGTCGAGGCCGCGGGCTTCGACCTGATCTTCCTCGCCGACGGGGTGGCGACGAGCGACCGCGTCGCGCGGGGCGGGCTCGAGCCCCTCACCCTGCTCTCCGCGCTCGCGGTGCTCACGGAGCGCATCGGCCTCGTGGCGAGCGTCTCGACGTCGTTCACGGAGCCGTTCAACCTCGCGCGGCAGATCGCGTCCCTCGACCAGCTCTCGGGCGGCCGCGCCGGCTGGAACATCGTCACCTCGTCGGGAGGCGGGGAGAACTTCGGCCGAGCCGACCTCCCCCACGACGAGCGGTACCGCAAGGGCGCCGAGGCGGCCGAGGTCGTCCTGCGCCTGTGGCGGTCGTGGGGCGAGGAGGCGATCGTGCGCGACCGCGCGACGCGGCGCTTCTTCGACGACGACCAGGTGCGGGCCATCGACTTCGCGGGCGAGTTCTTCTCCGTGCGCGGCCCGCTGAACGTGCCGCGGTCGCCGCAGGGGATCCCCCTGCTCGCGCAGGCGGGGAGCTCCGAGGCGGGCCAGGAGGTGGGCGCGCGCTACGCCGACCTGATCTTCACGACCGGGCTGCCGTCCGTCGAGGAGTCGATCGCCTTCGCCGACCGGGTGAAGGCGCGCGCCGCGGCGCACGGCCGCGCGCGGGAGTCCGTGCGCGTGCTGCCCGGCGTCTCGCCCGTCATCGGGAGCACCGAGGAGGAGGCCAGGCGCATCTGGGAGGACTCGGTGCGCGACCTCGACGTGTGGCGCGACGCGGAGGGCTTCGCGAAGCAGTTCTCGATCGACATCGCGCAGCTCGAGCTCGACGCGCCCCTCCCCCGCGAGGCGCTCCCCCGCGAGGAGGACGTCGAGGGCCGGCGGTCGCGATACGGGGTGCTGCTCGGCCTCATCGAGAGCGGCAGAATCGTCACGCTGCGCGATCTCGTGCGGTATACCTCGACCGCCGCGGGCCACTGGTTCCCGATCGGCGCCCCGGAGCAGATCGCGTCGCAGTTCCTCGACCGCTACCGGCGCGGCGCCGCCGACGGCTTCAACGTGCTCGGGTTCTTCGACGAGGTCCCCGGCGGCCTCGAGGCGCTCACGGACGGCCTCGTGCCCGCGCTTCGCGCGAACGGGCTGCTCCGCGAGCGTCCCGCCTCCGGCCCCGGCCTGCGCGGCTCCCTGGGGCTCCCCGATCGCTCGGAGCCCCGGATCGAGGCGCCCGTCGCCGCCTGACCGCGCACCCCACGGCGCCCGCTCGGCCTCTCCGGCCGGGCGGGCGCCGTCGCGTGCGCGCCTTTCGCGCACCGACTCCCCCGCGTCGCATTTCGTCACGCGGGCGACATGCGGCGAGATCCGCGCGTCATCTGCTGTCACGTTCCCGGCGCTCCGCGCGCGACCGCCGGACCGCGGGTTCCGCGCCGTCATGCGGATCCGGCGGGCTCCGCACCCGCATCGATCGGCCTGGCCGATGGGAAGGCATCGGAGGGCGCGCATGGACGCCCGCTCGCCCGTGCCGGATGTTCGAACTGCGGGCGCGGCTCACCGCCGCGCCCACGCCACCCGTCCCGTTCGAGGAGCCCCATGAACGCCACATCCCTCCGCCGCGGCGCCCTCGCCGTCGGCTCCGCCCTCGTCGCCGTCTCGCTCGCCGCGTGCGCGGCCTCGCCCGGCACCGCGGGCACCGGCGAGGCGGGCGAGCCGCAGCAGGGCGGCGTGCTCGACATCGCCTTCTTCAAGGACAACACCGACCTCGTGAGCCTCGACCCGTTCCAGGTGTACTGGATCGAGCACCGCGTCGTGATCCGCAACGTCGCCGAGTCGCTCACCGACCAGGATCCCGAGACGGGCGAGATCATCCCCTGGCTCGCGGAGTCGTGGGAGGTCAGCGACGACGCGCTCGAGTACACGTTCCACCTGCGCGAGGACGTCGAGTTCAGCAACGGCGAGCCGTTCGACGCGACCGCCGTGCAGACCGCGTTCGACGCGAACAAGGCGTTCGCCGAGGAGAACCCCGCCGTGTTCGGCGCGACCTACCTCTCCGGCTACGAGCGCACCGAGATCGTCGACGACCGCACCGTGACGATCGTGCTCGACGAGCCCAACGCGGGCTTCCTGCAGGCCACCTCCACGACGAACCTCGCGATCCTCGCCCCCGAGTCGTACGAGAGGACCCCCGAGGAGCGGTCGGCGGGCGCGATCATCGGCACAGGCCCCTTCGTCCTCGCCGAGTACGAGCCCGAGGTCGGCCTGCGGCTCGAGCGTCGCGAGGGGTACGGATCCGCGTCGGCGGGATCCGAGAACACGGGCGACGCGTACCTCGACGCCGTGGAGATCGCGTACGTCGCCGAGGAGTCGGTGCGCAACGGCCAGTTCGTGCAGGGCGAGGTCGACGTGCTCTGGCCCCGCGAGCCGTTCGCGGAGGTCGACATCGACCTCTTCGAGGCGAACGGCGCGACGATCCAGAGCCGCTCCCTGCCCGGCCCCGCCCTCAACCTCTTCCCCAACGTGAGCGAGGGGCGGATCCTCTCCGACCCGCTCGTGCGGGAGGCGCTGCAGAAGTCCATCGACCGCGAGAGCTACGCGGCGACGATCTACAGCGCCGACTATCCGGTCGTCGAGAGCATCTATGACACGACGACGCCGTTCTTCGCCTCGCAGGCGGACGGCCTCGCCCACGACCCCGAGGGCGCCGCGGACCTGCTCGACGAGGCCGGCTGGGAGCTCGGCGACGACGGCTACCGGCACAAGGACGGCGAGCGTCTGACGCTCGTGCGCAACGTCGCCGCGGAGGACGCGGGTCTCGTGCTCGTGCAGGACCAGCTGAAGCAGGTCGGCATCGACCTCGAGATCCGCGTGCTCGCCGCCGGCGAGCTCACGACCGCGAACGCGGCGGGCGACTACGACCTGCACTCCAGCTACATGACCCGCGCCGACCCGATCATCCTGCAGAGCATCCTCGATCCGCGGTTCACGAACGGATCCGCCCTGTCGACGAGCACCTACTCGCCCGAGCAGCTCGACGAGGTCGAGGATCTCTTCGACGCCGGCCTGCGCACGTCGGACGAGGCCGAGCGCGCCGAGGCGTATGCGGGCCTCCAGGAGCTGTTCATCGAGGAGGACATCGCCTTCCCGCTGTACGAGCGCCTGTGGCAGGCGGCGACCGGGCCGCAGGTGCACGGCTTCGCCTGGACAGCCGAGGGCTTCGCCCTGCTGGGCGACATCTGGCTGAGCGAGTGACGGCCCCGCGATGACCCGCTATCTCATCGGACGGATCGCCCAGGCGCTCGTCGTGCTCTGGGCCACGTGGACCGTCACCTACGTGATCCTCTACCTGCTGCCGGGAGACGCCCTCTCGATCATGCTGACCGCCTCGGGCGTCGAGCTCGACACGCTCACGCCCGCCGAGGAGCAGCGTTACCGGGCCGCGTACGGGCTCGACCAGGGTCCCGTCGCGCAGTACTTCTCGCTGCTCGGCGACACCCTGCGCGGCGACTTCGGGCAGTCGCCGTCCCGCCAGGGGCAGCCGGTGCTCGACCTCGTGCTCGATCGCGTGCCCGGCACCCTCGCGCTCGCGGCGCTCGCCGTCGTGCTGTCGATCGCGTTCGGCGTGGGCCTCGCCTGGGTCGCCGCGATCGTGCGCTGGCGGCCCGCGCGGATCCTCCTCAGCCGCCTGCCGTCCGTGGGGTTCTCGATCCCCGTGTTCTGGGCCGGGCTGCTGCTCATCCAGGTCTTCGCGTTCCAGCTCGGCTGGTTCCCGTCGGCGGGAGACGAGGGGATCCGGAGCCTCATCCTGCCCGCCGTGACGCTGTCGATCCCCAGCGCCGCTGTCTACGCGCAGGTGCTGCTGCGCAACATGAACGACGTGTGGCGCGAGCCGCACATCGTGACGGCCCAGGCGAAGGGGCTCACACGCGGCGAGGTGCAGCGGCGGCACGTGTTCCGCAACGCGGCCCTGCCGGTGCTGACCCTCATCGGCCTGCAGGTCGGAAACACGGTCTCGGGGGCGGTGCTCGTCGAGACGGTGTTCACCCGCAACGGCGTCGGCCGGCTCGCCCAGGAGTCGGTGCTGCGACAGGACATCCCCGTCGTGCTCGCCGTCGTGACCCTCTCGGCGGCGGCGTTCGTCGTCGTCAACCTCGTCGTCGACCTGCTCTACCCCCTGCTCGACCCCCGCATCGCCCACGTCCGGAAGGTGGCCTGACATGACGATCGACACCGCCCTCGAGAAGCCGCGCGTCGCGGAGGATCCCGCGCCCGAGCGGCCCGCTCCCCCGCCCGTCGCGATCGGGCGCCGTCGGCGGATCCTCGCCTCGCTGCGGCCGCTCGTCCGGCGGCCGGGGTTCCTCGTCGCGGCGGGCTTCGTGCTGCTCGTCGTGTTCGCCGCCGCGTTCCCCTCGGCGCTCGCGACCCACGACCCGACGGCGACGGAGGCCGCCGCGAAGCTCGCCCCGCCGAGCGGGGCGCACTGGTTCGGCACCGACGAGATCGGCCGCGACCTGTTCTCGCGCGTCGTGCACGGCACGACCCTGTCGGTGCAGGCGGCGCTCCTCGCCGTGCTGATCGCCGTCGCGGGCGGCGTGACCCTGGGCGTCGTCGCCGGGTTCGCGGGCGGGCGGATCGACGCGGTGCTCATGCGCGTCGTCGACGTGCTGCTCGCGATCCCCGGCCTCCTCCTCGCCCTCGCGATCATCACCGCGATCGGCTTCGGCACGGTCCCCGTGGCGGTCGCCGTCGGGGTCGGGATCATCCCCGGCTTCGCCCGCACGACCCGCGCGGAGGTGCTGCGGGTGAAGACCCTGCCCTACGTGGAGGCGGCGCGCCTCGGCGGCGCGAGCTGGCCGCGCGTGCTCGTGCGCCACATCCTCCCGAACTCGTGGGCGCCCGTCTCGGTGCTCGCCGTGCTCGACTTCGGCTCCGCGATCCTCGTCGCGGCGGGGCTCAGCTTCCTCGGGTTCGGGGCGGCTCCGCCGGCGGCCGAGCTCGGCACCCTCATCGCGAACGGACGCACCTACCTCATGACGGCGCCCTGGGTGTCGCTGCTGCCCGGCCTGTTCCTCGTGCTGCTCGTGTTCGCGATCAACCACGTCTCCCGCACCCTCGAGGAGGTCACGCGATGACCGGCGTCGTCGAGCTGGAGGATCTGCGGATCTCCTACCGCACGGGCGGCGAGCCGCTCACGGCCGTCGGCGGGGTGAGCCTGACGGTGCGGGCGGGCGAGACCGTCGCGCTCGTCGGCGAGTCGGGCTCGGGGAAGAGCACGCTCGCGAGCGCGATCATCGGCCTCCTGCCCGAGAACGCGCGCATCTCGGGCGGCGCCGTGCGCGTCGACGGCGAGGACGTGACGGGCTGGCCGGAGGCGCGGAGGCGCGCCCTGCGGGGACGCCGCATCGGGCTCGTGCCCCAGGATCCGCTCGTGAGCCTCGACCCGACCGCCCGCATCGGCCGCCAGATCGGCGAGGCGATCGCGAAGGCGAAGGGGGTGCGCCACCGCGGCCTCGACGCCGACGTGCTCGCCCTGCTCGAGCAGGTGGGCATCGACCGTCCGGAGCTGCGGGCGCGCCAGCACCCCCACGAGCTGTCCGGCGGCATGCGCCAGCGGGTGCTCATCGCGATCGCGCTCGCGGGGGATCCCGAGCTGCTCATCGCCGACGAGCCGACGAGCGCGCTCGACGTCACGGTGCAGAAGCGCATCCTCGACCATCTGGCCTCCCTCGCCGCGTCGCGCGGCATCTCGCTGCTGCTCATCACGCACGACCTGGGCGTCGCGGCCGACCGCGCCGACCGGATCGTCGTGCTGAAGGACGGCCGCGTCGTGGAGGACGGCCCGGCGTCGCGCATCGCGACGGCGCCCGAGGCGGCGTACACGCGCGCCCTCCTCGACGCGGCGCCCGCGTTCGCGACGGCGGATCCCCCTCCCGCGCCCGACGGGCCGACGCTGCTGGAGGTCGAGGACGTCACGAAGGACTTCGCCCTGCCGCGCACGGCCAGCGGCGAGCGCGCGTTCCGGGCCGTGGACGGGGTGTCCCTCGCGGTCCGGCGCGGGGAGACGCTCGGGATCGTCGGCGAGTCGGGATCGGGGAAGACCACGCTCCTGCGCATCGCCCTCGGGCTCGAGCAGCCCACCTCGGGGAGCGTCTCGTTCGACGGCGAGAGGGTGTCGGGATCCTCGTGGCGCGCGCTGCGTCCGCTCAGACGGCGCGCGCAGCTCGTGCAGCAGAACCCCTTCTCGGCCCTCGACCCGCGGCTGACGGTCTTCGAGTCGGTCGTCGAGCCGCTCGTCTCATTCCGGGTGGGCGACCGCGCGGCGCGCGAGGAGCGGGCGCGGGAGCTGATGCGCCTCGTGCACCTGCCCGGGTCGCACCTCAGCCGTCTGCCGCGCGAGCTGTCCGGCGGGCAGCGGCAGCGCGTCGCGATCGCCCGCGCCCTGGCCCTCGAGCCCGAGCTCGTCTTCCTCGACGAGCCCGTGTCGGCCCTCGACGTGTCGGTGCAGGCGCAGATCCTCGACCTGCTGCGCGAGCTGCAGGGCCGCCTCGGCGTGGCCTTCGTGCTCGTCTCCCACGACCTCGCGGTGGTGTCGCACCTCGCCCATCGCGTGGCGGTCCTGCGCCGCGGGAGCGTCGTCGAGAGCGGGCCGACCGCCGACGTCTTCCGCCGCCCGTCCGACCCCTACACGCGCGAGCTGATCGCGGCCGTGCCGGGGCGCGCGCTCGCCTCCCGCCCCTGACCGGCCGTCACGCGGCGTCACCTCATGACGGCGGGTGACGGCCGCCGGGGGCCCGCCTCGACGGCGCCCGGCCCCGGCGTTCCGCGGAAGGCCGGGGTCGGGCGCCGATCCATCGCCCTCGCCGATGGGAAGCGATCGTCCCCGCCCGCTGGACGCGGCGCCCGTCCCCGCCCCACGCTGATCCCAGACCGAGAGAGCCCCCCGAGGAGATCCCATGACCGCCGTCATCGCCGCCCCCGCTCCCCTGCGCATCGCGCCCGACGCGCTCGCCGCGCTCACGTCCGCCGTGGGCGAGACCGCCGAGCGGTTCGACCGCAGCGCCGAGTTCCCGCGCGCCGGCCTCGAGGCCGTGCACCGCGCGGGGGTGTTCTCCGCCGTCGTCGGCGAGCGCTTCGGCGGCGCGGGGCTGACGGGGCCCGACCTGCTGCGCGTGCTGCAGGCGACGGGCGAGGGCGATCCGTCGGTCGCCCTGATCCTGTCGAACGCCGTCGGCGTGCACCTCGCCCAGGCGCAGCGCGACGTGTGGCCAGAGGATCGCTACCGCGAGCTGCTCGACGCCCTCGAGGAGCGCCCCGTCACGGTCAACACGGCCCGCGCCGAGCCCGAGCTGGGCGCGCCGGCGCGGGGCGGCCTGCCCGAGACGACGCTGCGGCGCACCACGGGAGGCTGGGTGCTCTCCGGCCGGAAGGCCTACGTGACGGCGAGCGAGGGGCTCGACTACCACCTCGTGTGGGCGAAGACCGACGAGCCGACGCCCCGCGTGGGGCACGCGATCGTGCCGGGGACGAGCGAGGGGATCCGGGTGATCCGCACGTGGGATCACCTGGGCCTGCGCGCGAGCTCGACGCACGACGTCGTCTACGAGGACGTGCCCGTGCGAGAGGAGGACTTCCTCGAGATCCCGCAGGACGGCGGCGGCTATCGCGACCCGTCCGGCCGCGGCGGGGCGCTCTCCCTCGCCCACGCCGCCCTGTACGTGGGGGTCGCCCGCGCCGCCCAGGGCTTCTTCACGCGCTTCGCCCGCGAGCGCGTGCCGAGCGCCCTCGGCCGTGCCATCGCGACGACCGAGCGCATCCAGCAGGTCGCGGGCGAGATCGAGGGGCAGCTCGTGCAGGCGGAGGAGCTGCTCTACGGGCTCACGGATCGCGCGGCCCGCGGCGACGAGGAGGCGATCCGCCGCACGCAGATCGCGAAGCCGTTCATCGTGCGCTCCGCGATCTCGGCGGTCGAGCAGGCCGTCGCGGCGATCGGCAACCCGGGGCTCACGCGCCGCAACCCCCTCGAACGCCACCTGCGCGACGTGCTCAGCGCGCGCGTGCACCCGCCGCAGGAGGACGCGGCGCTCGTCGCGACCGGCCGCCGCGTGCTCGGAGCGGAGGGGCTCGCGTGAGCGCCGTCTCGCGCTACGTCGTCGTCGGCGCCGGGGCGGTCGGCGCGGCCGTCGCCTCTGCGCTCGTCGACGCCGGACGCGACGTCGCGCTCGTCGCCCGCGGATCCACGGCCCGCGCGATCCGCGAGAACGGGCTGCGCATCGCCCACGCCGGCCGCGAGCGCGCCCTCGACCTGCCGCTCGCGGAGGATCCCGCCGAGGTGCGCCTCGCGGACGGCGACGTGCTCGTGCTCGCGACGAAGACGCAGGACTCAGGCGCCGCGCTCGCGACCTGGGCGCGCCAGCCGGCGGGCGACCGCCTCGCCGGCGAGGCGGTTCCCGTCGTGACGCTGCAGAACGGGCTCGAGACCGAGCGCGCCGCGCTGCGCCTCTTCGACCGGGTCGTCTCCGGCACCACGCTCATCGCGGCCAGGCACGTCACGCCCGGCGTCGTCGACATCCTGAACGGCCCGAAGATCGGGCAGCTCGTGCTCGGCGCCGCGCCGACCGCCGAGGCCGCCCCGGAGACCGCGGAGCTCGTCGCGACGATCGCCGCCGACCTCCGCGCGGGCGGGTGGCTCGTGCACGAGGCCGCCGACCCTCGCCGATGGAAGGCGTGGAAGGCGGTGCGCAGCGCGGCCTTCCCCGTCGACGTGCTGACCGGATCCGACGACGACCGCGACCGCCTGCGCGCCCTCGTGCGCGAGGAGGCGGAGCGGATCCTCGCGGCCTCCGGCATCGAGCTCGCCGACGCGAGCGAGCTCGGGTGGGATCCGGCGCTCTCCGCCGTCGACCCGGCCGCGGGCTTCGTGCCCGGGCAGCTGTCGACCTGGCAGAGCTTCGCCCGCGGCACGAGCAGCGAGGCCGACTACCTGAACGGCGAGATCGTGCTGCGCGCCCGCCTGCTCGGCCTCGACGCCCCCGCGAGCCGCGCCCTGCAGAGGACCCTCGCTGCCGCGGAGGCCGCGGGCGAGGGCCCCGGCGCGCGCCAGGTCGCCGACGTGCTCGCCGCGAGCGGCCTCGCCGCCGCCCGCCCCTGAACGACCCCGACGCCAGGAGGATCCCGTGACCGCTTCCGCCGTCCGCACCGCGGACCCCGCCCTCGCCGCCCGCTACGGCGGCGCCGAGCCGCCCGATGCGGCCCCCGCGAACGACGTCGTCGGCCTGCTCTACCGGCACCGCTCGGTGCGGCAGTTCGCGCAGACGCCCGTCGCCGACGACGTGCTCACGACGATCGTCGCCGCCGCGCAGTCGGCCGCGACGAGCTCGCACCTGCAGTCGTGGTCGGTGATCGAGGTGCGCGACCCCGAGCGCCGCGCGCGGGTCGCGCAGCTCGCGGGCGAGCAGGCGTTCATCCGCGACGCCGGAGCGTTCCTCGTGTTCGTCGCCGACCTGTCGCGCAACCGGCGCATCGCGGATCGGCGGGGCGAGCCGTCGGACGGCCTCGACTTCGTCGACTCGACGCTCACGGCGTTCGTCGACGCCGGGGTCGCCGCGCAGAACGCGGTGGTCGCGGCCGAGTCGCTCGGCCTCGGCACGGCGTACGTCGGGTCGGTGCGCAACGAGGCGGACGCGCTCGCCGACCTGCTCGGCCTGCCCGAGGCGGCGTTCCCCGTCGTGGGCGTCGCGATCGGATATCCCTCGGCCGAGGCGACCACGGGCGTGAAGCCCCGCCTGCCGCAGCACGTCGTGCGGCACGTCGACGCGTACGCGCCGGCGTCGGACGACGACATCGCGGCCTACGACCGCACCGTCGCGGCCTACTATGCGACGCAGGGAGCCGAACGTGCCTGGACGCCGTCGGTGCTGAAGCGGGTGCGCGACGCCGCGAGCCTGCACGGACGGCACGAGCTGCGCTCCGCCCTCGAGCGCCGGGGACTCCCGTCGCGATGACCGCCGATCTGCGAGGAACGATGACAGAGATCCTGACCGACCGATCCGGCCTCCTCCCCTCCGGCCCCCCGAGCGAGGTCGTCGTCGCCCGCGACGTCGACCACGTGCGCGAGACCCTCCGGCGCGCGCACCGCGACCGGATCCCCGTCGTCACGCGCGGCGCCGGATCCGGGCTCGCGGGCGGCGCGGTGGCCGACGCGGGCGCGATCGTGCTCGACGTGTCGGCGCTCGACCGGATCCTCTCCATCGACCCGGTGGACGGCGTCGCGCACGTCGAGCCCGGCGTCATCACGGCCGACCTCGACCGCGCGGCCCGGGCGCGCGGACTGTTCTACGCCCCGGATCCGGGCAGCGTGGAGCTGTCGACGATCGGCGGCAACATCGCGACGAACGCCGGCGGCCTGCGGGGCGCGAAGTACGGCGTGACCCGCGACGCCGTGCTCGCGCTGGACGTGGTGCTGGCGGACGGATCCCTCGTGCGCGTGGGGCGGCCGACGATCAAGGGCGTCACGGGGTACGACATCGCGTCGCTCATCGTGGGATCCGAGGGCACGCTGGGCGTGGTCGTCGGCGCGACCCTGCGGCTGCTGCCGGCCCCGCCCGAGACCGCCACGGCCGCGGCCTTCTTCCCGTCGCTCGACCGGGCGGCGGAGGCGGTCGCGGCCATCGCCGTGTCGGGTGCCCGCCCCGCGGTGCTCGAGATCGTCGACGCGGCGACGCTCGCCGCGATCGACGAGGCCGAGGGCACGCGGCTGCGCGAGCGCGGGGAGGCGTTCCTGCTCGCCCAGACCGACGGGTTCGGCGCCGAGCGCGAGCTCGCCGTCGTGCGCGAGGCGATCGCGCCGCTCGCGGCCGATCTGGAGTGGACGAGCGATCCGGAGCGCGCCGAGGGACTCATCGCGGCGCGCAGACGCGCCCTCCCGGCGATCGAACGGCGCGGGCGCGTGCTCATCGAGGACATCGCCGTGCCCCGCAGCCGCCTCGCCGACGCCGTGCGCGGGATCCAGCGGATCGCGGCCGAGACCGGCACGGAGATCTTCGTGTTCGGGCACGCGGGCGACGGCAACCTGCACCCGAACATCCTCACGGGCGGCGCCCCCGGCGATCCGATCTCGCCCGCGGCGGAGGAGGCGGCCGAGCGGATCTTCGCGCTGGCCCTGTCGCTCGGCGGCACCCTCACGGCCGAGCACGGCATCGGGCGCCTCAAGCGCTCGTGGGTCGCGCGGGAGGTCGGAGACGAGGTGCACGCCCTGCAGCGCCGCATCAAGGATCTGCTCGACCCGCACGGCATCCTGAACCCCGGCGCGGCGCTCTGACGCGCCCCCACCACCGATGACGCCCCGCGGGGCGAGAGACGAGACCGACACCGTGGCACGACACGACGACATCACCTCCGCGTTCGGCGGCACGCCCCTCGTGCGCCTGAACCGCGTGAACGACGGCGGGGCGACGATCTATGCGAAGCTCGAGTTCTACAACCCCGGATCCAGCGTCAAGGACCGCCTGGCCGTCGCCCTCGTGGACGCGGCCGAGCGATCCGGGGATCTGAAGCCCGGCGGCACGATCGTCGAGGCGACGAGCGGCAACACCGGCATCGGGCTCGCGATCGTGGGCGCCGCCCGCGGCTACAAGGTGGTGCTGACGATGCCCGCCTCGATGTCGAAGGAGCGCAGGGCGCTGCTGAAGGCGGCGGGGGCGGAGCTGATCCTCACGAACCCCTACGAGGGCATGACGCTCGCCGTGCAGACGGCGGAGGAGTACGTCGAGAGCCACCCCGAGGCGATCCTCGCGCACCAGTTCGAGAGCGAGGCGAACCCCGCGATCCACGTCGCGACCACCGGCCCCGAGATCTGGGACGACACGGACGGCGAGGTCGACGTGCTCGTCGCGGGAGTCGGCACGGGCGGCACGATCACGGGCGTCGGCCGGTTCCTGAAGGAGCGCCGGCCCGACGTGCGGGTCGTCGCCGTCGAGCCCGCCGATTCGGCGCTGCTGACCGGAGGCGAGCCGGGCGGGCACCGGATCCAGGGCATCGGGCCGAACTTCATCCCGCCGATCCTCGACCGCGAGGTGATCGACGAGGTCGTCGACGTCGAGTTCCCCGACGCTGTGCGCACCGCGCGCGACCTCGCGACCGGGGAGGGGATCATCGCCGGCTTCTCCACCGGGGCGGCCGTCTGGGCCGCGCTGCAGCTGTCGCGGCGCCCCGAGCACGCGGGCCGCACGATCGTCGTGATCGCCCCCGACTCCGGCGAGCGCTATCTCACGACCACGCTGTTCCAGGATCCGGAGCCCGAGCCGGAGGGGTGAGGCGGATAGCGTGAGGGGATGAGCACCGCCCCGGCCTTCGACGCCCGCCCGCTCACCGAGCCCGTCGACCGCCGGGCGGTCGCGGAGTACGCCCGGCGGCGGGGGCAGACGCTCGAGGCTCCGCCGATGACGGCGGGCGATCGCACCAGCCGCGTCATCGCGATCGTCTACGTGGTCCTCTTCGCGCCGCTCTCGGTCGTGCTGCTGGCCCTCGGGATCTCTCGCGGCAGCGCCCAGCTCGCCGCCTCCGGGGTCGCGCTGCTCGCGATGGCGGGGTTCGCGATCTGGTTCGCGCCGCTCCGGGGGCGTCGCGGCGACCCCGAGAAGGCGTACCGCTTGCGGCGCTTCGCCGAGGCGAACGGGTGGGAGCACCACCCGGGGTACGACGATCCGGCGCTCCCGGGCACGATCTTCCGCCGGGGCGAGGCCCCGCGCTCGCGCGACCTCGTGCGGATCCGCGCGCCGCGATTCGTCGAGTTCGGCGACTTCCGGCACACGGTTCCCGCCGCTCGGAAGCCGCGCGAGACGACCTGGGGCTACGTGGCGGTGAGGCTCGACGCTCCCCTGCCGCACCTTCTCCTCGACGCGGTCGCCACGCGTCCCCGCGATGGCGCGAAGCTGCCCGCGCACCTCGCCCCGCAGCAGAGGCTCTCGCTCGAGGGCGACGTCGACCGGCACTTCTCGCTGTTCTGCCCCGCGGGGTACGAGACCGACGCGCTGTACCTCTTCACCCCGGATCTCCTGGCGCGGCTCATCGACGGCGCCCCCGATCTCGACGTCGAGATCGTCGACGACTGGCTCTTCCTCTACGCGTACGGCCGCGAGGGGAGCACCCTCGATCCGGCCCGCTGGGCGCAGCTGTTCGCCGTCGTGGGCATGCTGCTCGACCGTCTCGCCGCGTGGGGCCGGTGGCGCGACGAGCGCCTGACGGGGATGCCAGGGTCGGCGGCAGCCGCCCCGCCCGTCGCGCCGGATCACGAGGAGATCGCGCCGCTGCGCGCGCCGGCGGAGATCCCGAGGGGCGTCGCCTCGCCCGGCCGCCGCCTCGCGCGGCGCGACCGCACCGTCGCGACCGTGCTCATCACGGTGGGCGCCGTGCTCGCCGCGGGCCTCGCCTTCGCGCTCCCGTTCCTGCTGGGCTGACGTCGCCTCGCCCGCGCCCGTCTGCTCGGATCTCGCGGCAGGGGCGACGGTGTCGGCGGCTGCACCCCGCCTCGCCCCGGCCGCAGCATCGTCACGGCCCCGGCGACGCCGGGCATCCCCGCCCCACCCTCTACCGTGGACCCCATGAGCTCCTTCGACGCGCGTGCGCTGACGGATCCCGTGGATCGGCGGGAGGTGTCCCGGCATCGGCGCGAGATGCGGAAGCGGTTCCCGAAGACGCGGGGCGGCGACGAGACGGGGTCGAACCTCCTCTATCTCCTCCTGGGCGGCTTCTTCATCGTCTTCGGCACCTTCTTCTTCCTCGGCGCGCGCAGCCTCGACTTCCGGCCCGCGCCCGCCGGACTCATCGCCGCGTTCATCGGCGTCTTCCTGGTGATCCGCGGCGTGATCGGCCTCGTCCGGCATCGCAGCGGCACCCGCTGGTATCGGCTCGACCGCTTCGCGCGCGCCAACGGCCTCGCATACATCCCCGGGGTGCAGAAGCCCGACCTGCCGGGCATGATCTTCCGCGTCGGCAGCAGTCGGCACTCGCGCGATCTCGTGCGCGGATCCGATCCTCGCTTCGTGGAGTTCGGCAACTACCGCTACGTCACGGGATCCGGCGACGACCGCAAGACGCACCGCTGGGGCTACATCGCGGTGCGGCTCGACGCGCCCCTGCCTCACATCGTGCTCGACGCGAAGGGCAACAACGGGCTGTTCGGATCGAACCTGCCGGTCTCGCTGCGCAGCAGCCAGAAGCTGAGCCTCGAGGGCGACTTCGACCGGCACTTCGTGCTCTCGTGCCCCGAGGGCTACGAGGCCGACGCGCTCTACCTGTTCACGCCCGACATCATGGAGCGCTTCGTCGACAGCGCCGCCCAGCTCGACATCGAGATCGTCGACGACTGGCTCTTCTTCTACCTGCAGAATCGCGACGCCTCGACGCTCGACCCCGACCAGTGGGCATGGGAGTTCTCGATCGTCGGCGCGATGCTCGACAAGCTCGCCCAGTGGGGGCGCTGGCGCGACGAGCGGCTGGCGGCGCCCGTGGATCCGGATCACACCGAGGCGGACCCCCTGCGCGGCGTCGGCACGCTCACCCCGCCTCCGCGGGGTGTCGCGGAGGAGGGGCGGCGCCTCAAGACCTCCCGCGCGTCGTGGGTCGCGGTCGTGATCTTCTCCCTCGCGGTCTACGTGCTCGTGCGGTTCCTCAGCGGGTGACGGGATCCGCCTCCGGGTCGCGCCACCCGGCTCGTCCCCGGACTCGCGAGCGGCGCTCCGCCGTCACCCCGCGCCTCGTGCAAGAGTGACCGCATGTCCACCGCCTCGCCCGTCCCGTTCGATGCGCGCCCGCTGACCGAGCGGCTGACGAGGCGACGGGCCGTGCACGTGCTCGCCGAGCGTCGCCTGCCGCGGCCGATGAAGGTCGGCACGCGCACGATCGTCATCCTCGTCGAGATCGCGTTCGTCGTGCTGGGCATCGCGCTGATCAGGATCCTGCCGTCCACCGACGAAGAGCCGTTCTTCATCTTCGGCATCGTGATCGCCCTCATCGCCCTCGCGTTCCTCGCCGTCACGGTCGGCACCTCCCTGCGCGGCCGCTACGTCGACGAGGCGCGGCTCGCGCTGTTCGCCGAGGCGAACGCCATGGAGTACGAGCCGTTCTGGGGCGGCAACGGGCACCAGGGGATGATCTTCACGTTCGGCACCGCGCACACCACGCGCGACGTGCTGCGCAGCACCGTGCCCCGCGTCGTCGAGTTCGGCACCCACGACTACGAGCCGCCCGACTCCGAGTCGACGGTGCGCTGGGGCTACATCGCGGTGCAGCTCGACGCCCCGCTGCCGCACATCGTGCTCGACTCGACCGCCAACAACCGGATGGGCCGGTCGAACCTACCGCTCGTGTTCCCCGACGCGCGCGAGCTGGACCTCGAGGGCGACTTCGGCCGCCATTTCCGCCTGCTCTGCCCGCCCGGATACGAGACCGACGCCTACTATCTGTTCACGCCCGACGTCATGGCGCGCCTCCTCGACGCGGGCTCGCAGATCGACGCCGAGATCGTCGACGACTGGCTGTTCTTCTACATCGACGGCCGCCGGTCGACGCCCGTGGATCCGCGCCAGTGGGCCTGGATGTTCACGCTCGTCGCGGCGATGCTCGAGAAGACCGACCAGTGGGCGCGGTGGCGCGACGGCCACCTCGCCGACGGGACGGCGCCCGGATCCGCCCCGGAGGCGCCTGCGGTGCCGAGCGTGCCCGTCCTGCCGCCGCCCGAGGGCGTCGCCGACGACGGCAAGCGCCTGCGTCGGCGCACGCGCATCACGATCGGCAGCGTGATCGGCGGCATCGTGCTCATCTTCTTCGCCGTGCTCCGGGTCCTCGAATGGATCGGGTGAGAAGCGGATCCGCCCTCGGGTTCCGTCGCTCGCCGTGACAGGGTGGACGAGATGTCTGCCCCTCTCCCCTTCGACGCACGCCCGCTGACCGAGCCCCTCAGCCGCGGGGAGGCGAAGCGGATCCTCGCCCAGCGCGGGCGGAAGCCCGGGTGCGGCCCCGTCGCCGGGGCGATCGGGCTGGCGCTGTCGATCCTCGGCGTGCTGATCGGCCTCGTGCTCATGACGCAGGGCACCCCGACCAGCGACGCCCCGGTCGTGATCGGCGGCATCCTCACCGCCGTCGGCGCCGTCCTCATCGTCGCGGTCAGCGTGCTCAGGGGGCACGGCGACGTCACGCGCATCGCGCGCCTCGCCGCCTTCGCCGAGGCGAACGGCATGCGGTACGACGAGCGGCCCGGGCTCACCTCGTACGTCGAGCAGGCGCCGGGCATGATCTTCGACCGCCGCTTCACGCACCCCGTCACGAGCCACACGCTCTCCGCGCCCGCGCCCCGCCGCGTCGAGTTCGGCATCCGCAACTACGAGGAGTCGCAGAGCGAACGCCAGCGCTCCTGGGGCTACATCGCGGTGCAGCTCGACGCACCGCTGCCGCACATCGTGCTCGACGCCACCGCCAACAACCGGATGGGGCGCTCGAACCTGCCCCTCGTCTTCCCCGACGCCCGCGCGCTCTCGCTCGAAGGCGAGTTCGGCCGGCACTTCCGGCTGCTCTGCCCGCCCGGGTACGAGCCCGACGCCTACTACCTGTTCACGCCCGACGTCATGGCCCGCTTCGTCGACACCGCGGCCCGCCTCGACGTCGAGATCATCGACGACTGGCTGTTCTTCTACTTCGACGGCCGCCGCGCGATGCCCGTGGATCCGGATCAGTGGGCCTGGATGTTCTCGATCGTCGCCGCGATGCTCGAGAAGATCGGCCAGTGGGCCCGCTGGCGCGACGAGCGCCTCGCGGGCGGGGCGCCGGAAGGCGCGCCCCGGGACCTCGCGGAGGCGGTCGGATTCGCCGGGGTGCCGGATGGCGCGGGCGGGTCCGCTGCTCCCGCTCCGGGCGCGGGGGTGCCGCCCGTTCCGCCGGTTCCCGCGCCGGTTCCGGTGATGCGCCCGCCGAAGGGCGTCGCGCAGGGCGGGCGCCGCCTGCGCGCCCGCACGCCCCTCGGCATCGGCGGCATCGTGGTGCTCGTCGCGCTCACCGCGTTCTGGATCCTCGGAGAGTTCGGCGGATCCTGACGCGCCCTCCCCGCCCCACCCCCGCCGAGTGACCACGAGATCGCCGAGTGACCACCGAATATCGTGGTCACTCGCGGATTCCGTGGTCACTCGGCGACGGGGTCAGCCCGACGTCACGTCCTCCAGCCGCGCGAGTTCGTCGTCCGAGAACAGCCGTGACCGGATGAGGAAGCGCCTGCCGGTCGGCCCCTCGACGCTGAAGCCCACCCCGCGGCCGACGACGACGTCGATCGTGAGGTGCGTGTGCTTCCAGTACTCGAACTGCGACGCCGACATGAACACCTCGATCGGCTCGTCCAGCCCGACGTCGATCGCGCCGAGCCGCACGTCGCCCGGCCCCGTCAGGAACATGCCCGTCGGATAGCACATGGGCGAGGATCCGTCGCAGCAGCCGCCCGACTGATGGAACATCAGCGGCCCGTGCTTCTCCGTGAGGTCGCGGAGCAGGGCGGCGGCCTCCTCGGAGACCGCCACCCGTGCGATCCGCTCGCCGTCGGGCATCAGAACAGCCCCGCGGGCCCCTCGGCGTACGACACGAGGAGGTTCTTCGTCTGCTGGTAGTGCTCCAGCATCTTGAGGTGGTTCTCGCGGCCGATCCCCGACTGCTTGTATCCGCCGAACGCCGCGTGGGCCGGGTACTGGTGGTACGTGTTGGTCCACACGCGGCCGGCCTCGATGGCGCGGCCCGCCCGGTAGCAGGTGTCGGCGCTGCGGCTCCACACGCCCGCGCCGAGGCCGTAGAGGGTGTCGTTCGCGATCGAGATCGCGTCGTCGTAGGTCTCGAAGCGGGCGACCGAGACGACGGGTCCGAAGATCTCCTCCTGGAAGATGCGCATGTCGTTGGATCCCTCGAACACCGTCGGCGCGATGTAGAAGCCGCCCGAGAGGTCGCCTCCGAGGTCGACGGGCTCGCCGCCCGTCAGCACCTTCGCGCCCTCCTGCTTGCCGATGTCGATGTACGACAGGATCTTCTCGAACTGGTCGTTCGACGCCTGCGCGCCGATCATCGTCGCGGTGTCGAGGGGGTTGCCCTGCACCACCTGCGCGACCCGGTCGAGCCCGTCGGCGAGGAACGAGTCGTAGATGGATCCCTGGATCAGCGCCCGCGACGGGCAGGTACACACCTCGCCCTGGTTGAGGGCGAACATCGCGAACCCCTCCTTCGCCTTCTCGTAGTACGCGTCGCGCTCGCGCGCCACGTCGTCGAAGAAGATGTTGGGGCTCTTGCCTCCGAGCTCGAGCGTGACGGGGATGAGGTTCTGCGCCGCGTACTGCATGATGAGGCGCCCCGTGGTCGTCTCTCCCGTGAACGCGATCTTGCGGATCCGCGGATGCGACGCGAGCGGAGCGCCCGCCTCGATGCCGAACCCGTTGACGATGTTGACGACGCCGGGCGGGAGGAGGTCGCCGATGATCTCGAACAGCAGCAGGATCGACGCCGGCGTCTGCTCGGCGGGCTTCAGCACGACGCAGTTGCCCGCGGCGAGCGCCGGGGCGAGCTTCCACGTCGCCATGAGGATCGGGAAGTTCCACGGGATGATCTGCCCGACGACGCCGAGCGGCTCGTGGAAGTGATAGGCGACCGTGTCGTCGTCGAGCTGGCTGAGGGATCCCTCCTGCGCGCGGATCACGCCCGCGAAGTAGCGGAAGTGGTCGATCGCGAGGGGGATGTCGGCGGCGAGGGTCTCGCGCACGGGCTTGCCGTTGTCCCACGTCTCGGCGACGGCGATCCGCTCGAGGTTCTCCTCCATGCGGTCGGCGATGCGGTTGAGGATCACGGCGCGCTCGGCGGGCGTCGTGTGCTTCCAGCTGTCGAACGCCTTCCACCCGGCGTCGACGGCGCGGTCGATGTCGTCGGCGGTGCCGCGCGCGATCTCGACGAACGGCTGCCCGGTGACCGGCGTGATGTTCTCGAAGTACTCCCCGCCTGCGGGATCCGTCCACTCTCCGCCGATGTAGTGGCCGTAGCGGGGGCGGTAGCTGGCGGGGGATCCGGGCTGTCCCGGGGCTGCGTACACGTTCTGGGTCATCGCTCACTCCCTTGACTCGATCGCGGCCTCGTCGCCGCGCTCACGCCGGACACTACGCCGCGCCGGGTTGCATCGGATTGCGAGGGTGCCAGCGCGGGTGCGAGCGGTTCGGGGCGGGGTCCGGACGGCGAGCGGGGCGGGTGGCCCTGACCGCGGCGCGGCGGCTCAGAGCGCGTCCAGCCGGGCGACGATCCCCGCCCGACGGGGAGAACGCGGCGGCAGCAGCGCGAGGCACAGCCGCATCGCCTCGACATCGTCGGCGCCGAGTTCGGTGTCGAGGAATCGGAGGAGCACATCGAGGCAGGCGTCGGAGAGGATCGCCTCGCGGATCTCGGCTCGCAGCCGCTCCCGCAGCTCGACGACGCCCGGGGCGTGCGAGTCGGGCAGGACGTCGCCGGCCCATGCGGCGAGCGCGACCCGGTGGGCGCCTCGGGCAAGGAGCGATCGCACGTCGTCCGCGTCGGTGTCGAGGTCGGCAGTCAGCCGGTAGGGGCGCGATTCGAGAGTGAGCGACGGTGCGTGGCGGCGCAGCGCCTGCCGGAGCCGCACCATCTCGGGGCGCAGGGTGCCGACGGCGTCGGGCGCGCCGTAGACGAGCTCCGCGAGGCGCTCGGCGGTGACGCCGCGCGCGTGCGCGTGCAGCATGAGCAGCAGCTCGCTGTGCCGTTCGCTCAGCTCTGCCCCTCCCGCGGATCCGATCAGGGCGCGGTCGCGGCCGAGCACGCTCAGGCGGGTGCGCGTCCGGGTCCGGGTCGCGGGGCGGATCTCCGAGTGGGGCGGCGGCGCAGTGCGGGAGCGCATCCGGGAGAGCATCAGCTCGCTCTCGACGGCGCGCACGGTCGCCTCGACGAGCATCCGCGCCTGCGGGGCGGCGGCCGGGTCGCCGCCCGTGACGTCGAGGACGCCGAGCACGGCGCGCGTCTCGGGATCGCGGATGGGCGACGCCGTGCACGACCAGGGGCGGACGAGGCGGCTGAAGTGCTCGGGGCCGCGCACCTGGACGGCGCGTCCGAGGGCCAGCGCCGTTCCCGGGGCGGAGGTGCCCACGCGTTCCTCCGACCAGTTGGCGCCCTCGACGAACCCCATGTCGCCCGCGCGGACGCGCAGCCGGGTATCTCCTTCGACCCAGAGGAGGCGTCCGGCGATGTCGCCCACGGCGACGATGACTCCCGCCTCGGCGGCGTCTCCCGGCAGGAGCAGCTGTCGGATCACGTCCATCGCTCCGGCGAGGGGGTGCCTGCGGCGTTCGTCGTCGAGCTCGTCCGCGGAGAGGTCGAGCCGCGGGAGCGCATCGGCGACCCCGATGCGGGCGAGCGAGCGGCCCCAGGATGCGCGGACGACGGGGCGCACCTGCTGCAGCCGCGGATCCGCGTCGTTCCCGGCGAGCAGCTCGTCGTGAGCGCGCTCGACGATCGAGCGCGAGAACTCGACCGGCGCGCGATCCGGCGCGATCCACGGCGACGTCACGGCCGCTCCTTCCTCATCGAGGGAGCCTGTACTGGGGTCACAGTCTAGGCCGCGGCGGGGGCCGGCGGGCGGGTTTCGGCGCACCGCGGGACCCGCCCTGCGTCGAGCGACCACGAAACCGGCGAGATCCCCAGAAAATCGTGGTCGCTCGACGATCTGGTGGCCGCTCGACGCGAAGGAGGACCTACGCGGTACGTGCCGAACCTGGTGTGGCCTCGCAGAGCCATCGAGGGTTCGGCGCCGGGAACGTCCCGCCGAGTGACCACGAAACCGGAGAGACACCAAGAAAAACCTTGGTCACTCGCCGATCTGGGGGTCGCTCGACGCGGGGATCAGCGCGGGGCGCGCACTCCGAGGAAGGTGACGCGGCGGCGGATCTCGAAGCCGAGCTTCTCGTAGGCGGCGACGGCTCCGGCGTTCGTCTCGGAGGCGTGGAGCATGGCGCGGTCGCCGCGGGCGCGGATGCCGTGCACCACGTCGAGGACGAGCCGCGAGGCGAGGCCCTGTCTGCGGTGCGATTCGTCGGTGGAGACCGCGCTGATCTCGGTCCATCCGTCGGGTCGCAGGCGCTCCCCGGCCATGGCGACGAGGCGTCCCTCGCGGCGGATGCCGACGTAGCGGCCGAGTTCGCGGGTGCGGGGCAGGAACGGTCCGGGCTGGTTGCGCGAGACGATCGCGAGCATCTCGTCGACGTCGTCGGCGCCGAGCTCGACGGCCTCCTCGCTGGGCTCCGCGACGAGGCGCGGGGTCTCGACGAGCTGCAGACCGGATCCGCGCCGCGTCTCCTCCCACCCGTCGGGCAGCTGCGGGTCGGCGTGCGAGATCGAGATCTCGGCGCCGGGGCCGAACACGTCGACGAGGGCGTCCCAGACGTCGGGATCCTGCCACGACCGCACGCCGGTGAACGGCGAGACGTCGTCGGGGTAGTGCTTGACGAGGTCGTTGCCGAGGGCGAAGGCCGCGTGCGCGCCGGTGAGCGCCGACCAGGCGGGAGCGTCGAGCACGGCGTCGTCCGGCGCGAGCACCGGCCCGTCGTGCCCGAGATGCGTCCCGGCGGAGACCGGGGTGAGGCTGAGCTCGGGCGGGGGTGTGACAGCGGACATGCGCGCCTTTCGTGCGGGGAGGTGCCGGCCCCATCCTGCAACGCGGTGGATGTGCGTCTTCTTCCCGGGCGAGCGGGGAGCGGATCCGGCGCGCGCTCTGGGCAGGAGACTGCTCACCCCATCGCCTCCCCGAGCGGAGCGGTGGCGAATCCGGCGCCGAGGGGCGCGTCGGGGGCGACGCGGATGGCCTCCTCGTCGAACCGGTCGGCGAACTGCTCCGAGTCGTCGCGGGGCGTGAAGCCGATGCGGCGGGCGCCCTCGCTGGACAGCCACCCTCGGGTGTTGGCGGAGACGCCCCACACGTGCTGGAACGGCGGGATGTCGTTCTCGAGGGCGGCGTCGACGAGCGCCCGGGCGTCGCGGGGCGAGAGCCAGATGGCGAGGCGCTGGCCGCTGCGCGGCTCCGGGAAGCAGTGGCCGATGCGCACGGCCACGCCGCGCATGTCGCCGCGCTCGCAGAACAGCCGCAGGAGGTCTTCGGCGGCGGCTTTGCTCCAGCCGTAGAACGTGTCGGGGCGGGGCGTCGCATCGTCGGGAAGGCCGCCCGCGGGCGCCTCGCCGCGTGTCCAGAGGCCTGCCGCGTGGTTGCTCGATGCGAGGACGAACCGGCCGACGCCCGCGTCGCGCGCCGCCTCGAGCACGGTGCGGGTGCCGTCGACGTTGATGTCGAGGATCCGGCTCCACGCGTCTTCGCTGCTCACGCCCGCGAGGTGCACGACGTCGGTGACGCCCGTCATCGCCTGCCGCACCGCCTCGGCGTCGGCGATGCTCCCGACGATGCAGCGCACGTCGTCTCGCCCCTCGACGCCCTCGGGCTCGTCGAGATCGAACGCCACGTAGCGCCACCCGATGCGCGGCGGCCGGTCGAGCAGGATCCGCCCGACCTGCCCCGCGGCGCCCGTGATGAGCACCGTGCGCGAAGGCGCGTCGGTCACAGCCGCACCATGTCGACGCAGGCGGGGGCGCGGTGGGCGACGCGGATGCGCTGCTCGCGCCCCGAGAGAGCCGCGTCGATGTCGGCGACGATGTCGACGGCGTCGGAGCGCTGCGCCGCGAGCGCCAGCCCCGCGTCGTCGAGCCAGCCGCAGAAGCGGGGCATGGATCCGCCGATCGGGATCCATCCTTCGAGGCGCGGGGCGAGCGGGTCGGCTGCGATGTCGAACACCGCGAGCGCGTCGCCGCCGCCTGCGGACAGCACGCGGTTCGAGACGAAGACGCGCGTGCCGTCGGGGTCGACGAGGATCGCGCCGACCGCGCTGTCGCCGAACCAGTCGCTGCGCAGCGTGGTCTGCACGTGGTGCGGCACGAGGCCGTCTGCTCCGCGACGCAGCACGGCGAGCGTGTTGTCGAGCTCGTTCGCGAGGTAGACGACGTCGTCGCGGCGCGGATGCGCGGCGAGGTGGCGGGGGCCGGATCCGGGTCGCTGGGCGACGACGCCCGCGTGCGCGATGTCGCCGCCGCGCCAGTCGAAGAGGTGCACCGCGTCCTGCGCGCGGTCGGCGACGAGGAGCGTGCGCCCGTCGGGCGAGAACACGGCCTGATGCGGCTCGGCGGCGGTCTGCAGCGCATTGCGGCGCGTGGCGTCGGGCGCGAGGCCGGCGAGCGGCACCCGCGCGCGGACGCCGTCGAAGCGCCCGTCGCCCGAGAGCCCGACCGTCACGACGTCGCCGCCGGTGAAGCAGGCGACGGCGAGCGCGTCGCCGCGCGGCGCGACCGACAGGTGCACCGGCTCGTCGCTGCCGAGGTCGACGACGTCGACGACCCGCGCGCTGTCGGCGCCCGCCGGAATCGCGACGGCGGCGAGCGACGCCGCGGCGCTCTGCGCGACGTACAGCACGCGCCGATCCTCGTGCCACGCGAACCACGTGGGGTCGAGCAGATCGAGCACGGCAGCGAGCCGCGGACGCCCCGCGTTCCACTCATGCAGCGCCAGGCCCGCGGGCGCGGCCGCGTCGGATGCGCCGGAGAAGCCGCCGACGATGAGTGTCTCGCGCGTCATCACGGGGCCTTTCGCTCGCGGTTCGGGTTCTCGAACAGCCTGGCACGGGGGTCCGACATCCGACGCCGCGCGGGCCGTGTCAGACGCACGCCCTAGGCTGGGATCATGCGCTCTCTCTCCCGCGTCACCGTGTTCACCGGCTCGGCGCCCGGCAACGATCCGGCTTATCTCGAGGCCGCTCGCGCGGTCGGATCCGTCTTCGCGCAGCAGGGCACGGGGGTCGTATACGGCGGAGGGAATGTGGGCCTGATGGGCGCCGTCGCCTCGGCCGCGGGCCGGGCGGGCGGCGAGGTGATCGGCGTCATGCCCGAGGCGCTCGTCGACAAGGAGATCGCGCACCACGAGATCACGCGCCTCGAGGTCGTCCCCGACATGCACGTGCGCAAGATGCGCATGGCCGAGCTCGCCGACGCGTTCGTCGCGCTGCCCGGCGGCATCGGCACCCTGGAGGAGCTGTTCGAGGCGTGGACCTGGCTGCAGCTCGGCATCCACTCCAAGCCCGTCGCACTCTTCGACGTGAACGGATTCTGGGATCCGATGCTCGCGCTCGTCGACCGCCTGGTCGAGACGGGCTTCGTCGACGCCCGATTCCGCGAGGGCCTCGTCGTCGCGACCGACCCGCACGAACTGCTCGAGACCCTGCAGGCCTGGGAGCCCCCGGCCGCGAAGTGGACGCAGCCGGCCGATTCGGTGTGAGGCGCGCGAACGGGGACCGTCGAGGACGTGCTGGCCGAGCTCGACGCCAT
>NZ_JAMXWT010000015.1:0-79202 GCF_050958665.1 Microbacterium sp. gxy059
GGGCGGCGGCGTGATGAGCTCGTGGCCGGGGAGGCGGCTCCGCGCCCACTCGTCGCCGCTCGCGGCGAGCGCCGTCTGTTTCATGCCGGGCTCGCGAACATGAAGGCGCGTCCGAGGTCCTCCGGCTCGAGCGCGTGACCCCGGCCGCGGGCGTCCGTGCCGCTGTCGACCGTCCACGGCCCGCCGGGGCGAACTCGCGCAGCCAGGCGAGGACGGCGCGGTCGAGCATCGGGCGCCATCGCCAGAGCGCGCTTCGGGTCTCGGGTGACGGGCCGAAAGGAATGGGGAGGCCTTGATCCGGCCGCGTGGTGCCGCCCTCAGCGGACACCCGGGCCGCAGGCCACCGATGATCCGGCGCGAGCAGGAGAGCCGTCTGACCGCGAACGCAGAAACGGCCCCCACCGAAGTGGAGACCGTTTCTCGTGTGGCGCGCCCCGAGGGACTCGAACCCCCAACCTTCTGATCCGTAGTCAGATGCTCTATCCATTGAGCTAGGGGCGCATCCTGTCGCTGCGTTTCCGCGGCAACTCATTAAGACTACACCGAACCGCGATGCCGCACGAAATCCGGGCGGCAGGCTCGGGCGTGTCTGAGCGATCAGTGGGAGCCGTCGTCCGCCTGCTGGTGACGGCGCTTCGACTCCCCCGCGAGGCGCTGCAGGTCGACGAACATGAGCGCCTCCATCCGCGCCTCGCGCATGCGCGCGTATTCGGGGTCGTCCTCGGGGCGCATCGCCTCGATCGAGAGACGGCGGTCGAGGTTCATCTCGACGTCGTGCCACGCGGCCGAGCGCGCGTCCTCGACGATGGTGCGCACCTGGTCCGGATCCTCGGCGAGCTCGCGGAGCTTCTTCGCGACGCCGCCGTACTGCTTCGCCCGGCGGCGGAGGTTGCGGGTGTCGCGGTCGCGGTAGTCGTGGGTGCCGCGGGAGTCGCTGTGCCGCCCCCACGCCTGACGTCGCGCCTGCTTCATCGCGATCGACGCGTTCTCCTGCTCATCGGCGAGAGCGTGGAGCGCCTCGCGGGCGTCCTCGCTGAACGCGTCCGGATCGAAGTCGTCGTCGCGGGTGATGGTGCCGACGAGGATGCGGTTCTTCACCTGCAGCCGCACGGCGGCGAGGGCGATCGCCACGCCCTCTTCCACAGCTTCAGCATTGCGCCTCACAGCAACGTCCTCTCCGCCCTCCAGCGTAGTCGGCGCGGCCCGCGAGAACCTGCGCGACGACGCTCCGAGACGGCGGTCGCTCCACCCGTCGGATCCCGCCCGCCTCCCGAGACCGATCGGCGCTCGGAGGGAGGCTCCTCGAGGAGCGAGAGCGCCGCCCCGTCAGCTCAGGTCGACGGGAACAGCGACCCCCTCCTCGGCGGACCGCTGCGCGGCGTCGGCGAGGATCAGCGCGGCGCGGCCGTCGTCGAAGGTCGGGCTCGTCGACCCCTCTCCGCGCGCGAGCGAGACGAACTCCGCGAGCTCGGCGGCGTACGCCGCGGCGTAGCGCTCGAGGAAGAACTCCTGGTACGGCGGCTTCGCCTCGACGTGCTGAGCGGTGGACAGGCTCACGAGGCTCGTCGGCGCGTTCGCGACCTGCAGCATGCCGCGCGCGCCGAACGCCTCGAGGCGCTGGTCGTATCCCGTGGCGCTGTGACGGGAGTTCGCGATCGTCACGATCGCCCCGCTCGCCGCGCGCAGGGTCGTGACGGCGGTGTCGAAGTCGCCGTGCTCCCTGGCGCCCTCGTCGAAGAGGCGGCTGCCGACCGCCTGCACCTCGACGATCTCGGGCAGGAAGAAGCGCGCCATGTCGAGATCGTGGATCGTCATGTCGCGGAAGATGCCTCCCGACGCCCGCACGTAGTCGGCGGGAGGGGCGGCGGGATCCCTGCTGATGATCGACAGCTGCTCGAGCGCGCCGATCTCCCCGGCCTCGACGCGGGCGCGGGCGCTCGCGAAGGCCGGGTCGAAGCGCCGGTTGAAGCCCAGCGCGACCGGCACGCCCGCCTCCCGGATGACGGGGCGGAGCGCCTCCACCCGCGAGATATCGAGGTCGATCGGCTTCTCGCAGAGCACGGGGAGTCCCTGCGCCACCGAGGACGCGATGAGGTCGACGTGGGTGGGGGTCGGCGACGCGATGAGCACCGCATCCGCCTCGCCGGATCCGATGAGATCGTCCGCCGAGTCGGTCGCGCGGCCTCCGTATCGCTCCGAGACGCGCCTGGCGCCCTCGACGAACGGATCCGCGACGACCGCGAGCGTCGTCCGGGGGTTCGCGGCGATGCCGGCGGCGTGCACCTGGCCGATGCGGCCGGTGCCGATGAGCCCGATGCGGAGGGGAGGCGGGGTCATGGGAGTCCTTTCGTGGAGCGACCGCCGAGATCGGCGCCGCTCAGCTCTGCCGTGCGAGGTGGGTGCAGCCGAAGATGTGCTCGCGCGTGCGGCGCGCGATCGGGAACGGGCGATCGACGTCGCAGCCGTACATGTCCTGCTCGACGATCGCGAAGATGTCGGGGGCGATCGTCGCGACCGCCTCGATGATCGGCGCGAGGTCGGGAACGCCGTGCGGCGGCTCGATCATGATGCCGCCCGCCACCGCGTCGGCGAACGACGTGTCGTTCTTCAGCACGTCGAACAGGAGCGACGGATCCACCTGCTTCAGGTGCAGGTAGCCGATGCGCTCCGGGCGTTCCTCGATGAGGCGCAGGCTGTCGCCGCCGTAGTAGGCGAAGTGGCCCGTGTCGAGGCAGAGGCTCGTGTAGCGCTCGTCGGTCTCGTCGAGGAAGCGCGTCACCTCGCGCCAGGTGCCGACGTGGCTGTCGGCGTGCGAGTGGAACTGCTGCGCCACGCCGTACTCCTCGGCGAGCGCCTTGCCGAGCCGGTCGTGGCCCGCCGCGAGCTTCGCCCACTGCTCGTCCTCGAGCGTGCGCGGCTCGAGCGCCTCCCCCGTCGCGTCGCTGCGCCACAGATCCGGGATGACGACGATGTGCTCCGCGCCGAGCCGGGAGGCAAGCCCCGCGACGCGCACCGCCTGGTCCCACGCGCGCCGCCACTCGTCGTCGCTCTTGTGGAAGCCCGTGAACACCGTGCCGCCGGCGAGCTTCAGCCCGCGGCTGCCGAGCTCGTCCTCGAGCTGATGGGGATCCGTGGGCAGGTAGCCGTACGGGCCCAGCTCGATCCAGGTGTAGCCCGCCTCGACGACCTCGTCGAGGAAGCGCCGCCACGGCACCTGCCTCTCGTCGTCCGGGAACCACACGCCCCACGAATCGGGGGCCGTGCCGATGCGCAGGCCGGGGTTCTCCCCCGTCGCCGCGGTCAGGTCGGGTGCCGACATCTTCGTCCTCTCGGGTCCTGTGCTCGTTCTCGCGCCGCGCTCAGCCGAGCAGCGGTCGCTGGGCCTTCTGCTGCTCGACGTACTCGGCGCGGGCGCGGGCCGTCGAGGCGATCGCCGACTCCTCTGCGACCGGCACGTCCCACCATCCTGCTCCGTCGGGCGCGTAGATCAGCGGATCGCTGGTGATGTGGATGACCGTCGCGCGGTCCGACGCCTTCGCCGCGCGCACCGCGGCGCCGAGGTCGTCGATCGCGCGCGGGCCCGGATCGACCTCGATGACGTCGAGTCCGTAGCTGCGGGCGTTCGCGGCGAGGTCCACGGGCAGCACGTCGCCGCTCTCGAAGCTCCGCGCCTGCGGGTCGTAGGCGCGGTACTTCGTACCGAACCGCTCGGATCCGACCGTCTCGGAGAGGTGCCCGATCGACGCGTAGCCGTGGTTCTGGATGAGCACGACGATGATCTTGATGCCCTCGGCGACCGCCGTCACGAGCTCCGTGTGGAGCATGAGGTACGAGCCGTCGCCGACCATGACGATGACGTCGCGATCGGATCCCGACGCCTCCGCGCCGCGCTTGGCGCCGAGGCCGCCCGCGATCTCGTACCCCATGCAGCTGAAGGCGTATTCGACGTGGTACCCGAGCGGATCCCGCACCCGCCACAGCTTGTGCAGGTCGCCCGGCAGGGATCCCGCGGCCTGGACGACGACGTCCTCCGGATCGGAGGCCCGCTGCACGGCGCCGATGATCTCGGGCTGGCCGGGAAGCGCGAGGCCGGACGGCGCGAAGGCGCGATCGACCTCGGCGTCCCACGCGGCCTTCTCGCGGGCGACGCGCGCGGCGTGGGCCGTCGGCACGACGTGCCCCGCGAGCGCCTCCGTCAGCTCGAGGATCGCCTCGCGCGCGTCGGCGACGACGGGCAGCTGGGTGCCGTGCTTGTAGGCGTCGAAGGAGGCGATGTTGATGTTCACGAAGGCGACGTCGGGATCCCGGAACGCCGTGCGCGACGCCGTCGTGAAGTCGCTGTAGCGGGTGCCGATGCCGATGACGACGTCCGCCTCCGCGGCGATCCGGTTCGCGGCGAGCGTTCCCGTGGCGCCGACCCCGCCGAGGTTCTGCGGGTGGTCCCAGGCGAGCACCCCGCCGCCCGCCTGGGAGGTTCCGACGGGGATCCCCGTGGCCTCGACGAGGGCGCGCAGCTCGTCCTCGGCACCGGAGTAGAGCACGCCGCCGCCCGCGACGACGAGGGGCCGCTCGGCGCGGCGGATCGCCTCGGCGGCGGCCGCGATCGCGTCGCGTTCCGGCCGCGGGCGCCGGATGCGCCACTCGCGCGGCTGCAGGAACTCGGCGGGAACGTCGAGCGCCTCGGCCTGCACGTCCTCCGGCAGGGCGATCGTCACGGCGCCCGTTTCCGCGGGGTCGGTGAGCACGCGCATCGCGGAGAGGGCGATCGAGAAGAGCTGCTCCGGCCGCTCGACCCGGTCGAAGAAGCGCGAGAGGGGCCGGAACGCGTCGGTGACCTGGAGGCTCGTGTCGTGCGGGTGCTCCAGCTGCTGCAGCACGGGATCCGCGACGCGCGTCGCGAAGGTGTCGCTCGGCAGCAGCAGGGCGGGGAGGCGGTTCGCGGTCGCGAGCGCCGCGGCGGTGAGCATGTTCGCGGCGCCGGGGCCGACCGACGCGGCGGCCGCGTAGGTGCCGCGACGGCGGTGCATGCGGGCGTACCCCACGGCCTGATGCACCATGGCCTGCTCGTTGCGGGCCTGGTGGTAGGGCATGAGGTCGGGGTGCGTCTCGCCCAGCTGCTTCAGCGCCTGTCCGACGCCGGCGACGTTGCCGTGCCCGAAGATGCCGAAGACGCCGGGGATCGTGCGCTCGCGCACGTCTCCGTCGACGGTCCACTGGTTCGCGAGGAACGCGATGAGCGCCTGGCTCACCGTCATCCGCGTCGTCTGTCCCATGTCGTTCTCGCTTCTCGTCGCTGCGGTGCGGGTCGGTCGGGGTCTGCGGGTCCCGTTCGGCCGGGTCGGGTCGGGGCGGGCCTGTGGATCCCCAAGTCTTCGTCAATTCCCCCGCCACACGCAGCGGACTTGTCGAAGACCTGGGGACCTGGACCGCGGGCTCAGTCGTTCTGCGGGAATCCCAGGTCGATGCCGCCGTGGGTCGCGGGGTCGAGCCAGCGGCTCGTGATCGCCTTCTCCCGGGTGAAGAAGTCGAAGCCGTGCACGCCGTAGGCCTTCGCGTCGCCGAACAGCGACTGCTTCCACCCGCCGAACGAGTGGTAGGCGACGGGAACGGGGATCGGCACGTTGATGCCGATCATGCCGACCTGGACCTCGTTCTGGAACCGCCGCGCCGCTCCCCCGTCGTTCGTGAAGATCGCCGTGCCGTTGCCGAAGGCGCCCGAGTTGATGAGCGCCACGCCCTCCTCGTAGCCGGCGACGCGCACGACCTCGAGCACGGGCCCGAAGATCTCCTCGGTGTAGGCGCGCGAGTCGGTCGGGACGCGGTCGATGAGCGTCGGCCCGAAGAAGAAGCCGCCCTCCCCGCCCGGCACCTGGAAGTCGCGGCCGTCGACGACGATCGTCGCGCCGTCCCGCTCGGCGATGTCGACGTAGCCCGACACCTTCTCGCGGTGCTCGCGCGTGATGAGCGGCCCCATGTCGGGCTCGGGCGTCGACGCGCCGTCGCCGATCCGCAGCTTCTCGATGCGGGCGACGATCTTCCGGATGAGCTCGTCGGCCACCGGCTCGACGGCGAGCACGACCGAGATGGCCATGCAGCGCTCCCCCGCGGCGCCGTAGCCCGCGTTGATCGCCTGATCGGCGACGAGGTCGAGGTCGGCGTCGGGCAGCACGAGCATGTGGTTCTTCGCCCCGCCGAGGGCCTGCACGCGCTTGCCGTGCGTCGAGGCCGTCTCGTAGATGTACTGGGCGATGGGGGTGGATCCGACGAACGAGATCGACTGCACGACCGGATCGGTCAGCAGGCCGTCGACCGCGAGCTTGTCGCCCTGCAGCACCGTGAAGACGCCGTCGGGCAGCCCCGCCTCCTTCCACAGCTCGGCGAGCCACAGCGCGGCGGACGGATCCTTCTCGCTGGGCTTGAGCACAACCGCGTTGCCCGCCGCGATCGCGATGGGGAAGAACCACATCGGCACCATGGCCGGGAAGTTGAAGGGGCTGATGATGCCCACGACGCCGAGCGGCTGCTTGATCGAGTAGACGTCGATCCCCGTCGAGACGCTCTCGCTGAACGCCCCCTTGAGGAGGTGCGGGAAGCCCGTGGCGAGCTCGACGACCTCCTGGCCGCGGAGGATCTCGCCCATCGCGTCGGAGCGCACCTTGCCGTGCTCGCGGGTGATGATGTCGGCGAGCTCGCCCTTGCGGGCGTTGAGCAGCTCGCGGAACGCGAAGATCACGGCCTGGCGCTTCGCGATCGACAGCGCGCTCCAGGTCTCGAATCCGCGCTGCGCCGACCGCAGCGCCTCGTCGATCTCCGCCTGATCGGCGAGGGCGACCTCGGCCTGCTTCTCGCCGGTGGCGGGGTGGAAGACGGGGGCCGTGCGCCCGCTCGTCGAGGCGCGCGGGGCGCCGTCGATCCAGTGCCCGATCGTGGGGGTGTCGGTCTCGCTCATGATGTCCTCTTCCGTGCGGGAGGGTCGGTTCTCACGCGTCGTCGCGCGCGGTGTCGGGGTGGACGAGGCGGGCCGCGGTGTCGACCGCGCCCGCGACGTCGTCGTCGGGGGGATAGAGCAGGTTGCGCCCGACCGTGAGGCCGACGACGCCCGGCAGGGCCAGCGCGTCGCGCCAGGACGCGAACATCGCGTCGGGGTCGCCTCCGCCGTCGCCGCCGAGCAGCAGCGTCGGCATCGTCGTGGCGGCCATGACCCGCTCCATCTCGTCGACGACGGGCAGCTTCATCCACGTGTACGCGCTGTCGGCGCCGAGCCCTGCGGCGATCGCAATCGACCGGATGACCGCGTCGGGCGTCAGGTCGTTCACGATCCGTCCCTCGCGCCAGTCGCTCATGAAGGGCTCGAGCATGATCGGCAGTCGCGCCGCGGCGGCCTCGGTGACGGCGCGCGCGGTCGCCTCGAGGGTGGGGAGGGTCCCCGCATCGCCGAGGTTGATGCGCACGAGCGCCTTCGCGAGGTCGATGCCCCGATCCGCCATGGTCGGCACGTCGTAGGCCGTGTAGCGGTCGTCCATCTCGAACGACGCGCCGCGCAGGCCGCCGCGGTTCATGGATCCCACGATGAGCGTGTCGTCGAGCAGGCCGAGGCCCGCGAGGTCGTCGACGATGTCGGGCGTTCCGAGCACGCCGTCGACGCCCGGGTGGGCGAGCGCCGTCGCGAGCCGGTCGAGCAGGTCGTAGCGGTCGTCCATCGCGTTCGGATCCTCGCCGACGGCGAGGGATCCGCGCGCCGGGTGGTCGGCGGCGATGATGAACAGGCGCCCGTCGGAGCCCAGCAGGTCGCGGCGCCGGCGGCGGGCGAAGATCTCCGAGAGCTCCGCAGGGCGGCGCGTGCGCAGCTCGCGCAGGGCGGCGAAGTCGCTCTCGACGAGGCGGCCCATCAGAGAGCTCCCTCGAGCGCGCGCTCGACCTCGTCGGAGGTCGGCATCGCCGTCGAGCATTCGCGGCGCGACGCGACGATCGCGCCGGCGACGTTCGCGAAGCGGAGGATCCGCTCCAGGACCCATCCGGAGAGCAGTCCGTGGCAGAGCGCCCCGCCGAAGGCGTCGCCCGCGCCGAGCCCGTTGACGACGTCGACCGCGTGGGTGGGCACCTCGACGCGCTCGTCGCGGGTCTTGGCGAGCACCCCCTTGGGGCCCTGCTTGACGATCGCGAGCTCGATGCCGCGCTCGAGCAGCGCGTCGGCGGCGCGGTCGGGATCGGTCTCTCCGACGGCGACCTCGCACTCCTCGCGGTTGCCGACCGCGACGGTCACGCGTCCGAGGACCTCCTCGAGCTGCGCGGTCGCGTCGGCGGGGGTCTCCCAGAACATCGGTCGGTAGTCGAGGTCGAGGATCGTGTGCTCGGCGCGCTCTCGCGCCTCCAGCGCCGCGTGGTGGGCGCTGCGGCTCGGCTCGTCGCTGAGGCCCGTCGTCGTGACCCAGAGGATGCGCGCCGCGCGCACGGCGTCGGCGTCGATCTCGGCCGGCTCGACGTTCATGTCGGGGGCCTTGGGCTCGCGGTAGAAGTAGAGCGGGAAGTCGTCAGGGGGGAAGATCTCGCAGAACGTCACGGGGGTGTTCAGCACGGGATCCGTGGCGACGAAGCGGTTGTCGACTCCGAGACGCTCGAGCTCGGCGAGCAGGTATCGGCCGAACGGGTCGTCGCCCACGCGCGAGACGAGCGCCGTGCGGCGTCCGTGCCTCGCGCCGGCGACCGTCACGTTCCCGGCGGTGCCGCCGAGGTACTTGCCGAACGTCTCGACCTGCTCGAGGCCCACGCCGTCCTGCAGGGGATAGAGGTCGACGCCGAGGCGTCCGATGGCGAGTACGTCGGGGGCGAAGCTCATATCGGCAGACTCCATCGTGGTGTGACCGAAGGGGATCCCGGGCAGCGATCCCAATTTGTCCTGACAATATCACAACATATCGGGCTCGCACGAGGGCGAGGAGAGCGCCTGCGTAGGATTGTGCGGACATGCACGACGAGGGGGATCCCATGGCAGCCGACGCACCCGTCTGGCCGGATGAGCTGTTCGCCGACCTCGACCGCACGGGCCCCATCCCCCTGTACTTCCAGATCTCGAGCCGGCTCGAGAGCGCGATCCGCTCCGGCCGGATCCCCGCCGGCGCCCGCATCGAGAACGAGATCGCGATCAGCCAGCGGCTCGGGCTGTCTCGCCCGACCGTGCGCCGCGCGATCCAGGAGGTCGTCGACAAGGGGCTGCTCGTGCGCCGCCGCGGCATCGGCACGCAGGTCGTGCAGGGCCAGGTCACCCGCGAGGTCGAGCTGACGAGCCTCTACGAGGACCTCAAGGGCTCCCACCTCTCCCCCGGCACGCGGCTCCTCGCCCTCGAGACGATCGCGGCGCCCGAGGCGGTCGCCGAGAAGCTCGGCGTGCCCGTCGGCGACGAGGTGCTGCGGCTGCGGCGCCTGCGCACGACCGACGGCGCCCCGATGGCGATCCTCGAGAACCACCTGCCGACGCGGTTCGCCGACCTCGGCGCCGCGCAGCTCGAGGAGACGGGCCTCTACGCGATGCTCCGCGCCCGCGGCGTGACGATCCGCGTCGCCCAGCAGCGCATCGGCGCGCGCAGCGCCCACGACGACGAGCCGGAGCTGCTCGACGTCGACCGCGGCAGCCCCCTGCTCACGATGGAGCGCGTCGCCTTCGACGCGTCGGGCGAGGCCGTCGAGTTCGGCCGCCACGTCTACCGTCCCGACATGTACAGCTTCGAGACGACGCTCGTCGCGAAGTAGCGCCGCCTCCGGCCCCTTCCCGGGCCCACCACCACCGGCTCGCGAGTGGCGCAGATTCTCGCGAGTGGCGCAGATATCCGACCCCATTTCTGCGCCTTTCGCGAATGTCTGCGCCACTCGCGAGCCAGAGCAGCCACGCGACCGACGCACGGGAGAGGGCGGATCCGAATGGCTCGGATCCGCCCCTCCCGTGCGCTCAGGCCAGTGCGGCGCGCGCCTCGTCCGCCAGCTCGTCGGCGATGGCGTCGTCGAGCGCGACGGCGCGCCGGAGCGGCAGGACGGTGGGGTGCGCGCCCGCCATGCGCTCGAGCACCCGCACCACCTGGCAGGAGTAGCCGTACTCGTTGTCGTACCAGACGTAGAGGACCACGTCGCGGCCGCCCTCCGCGATCGTCGCGAGCCCGTCGACGACGCCGGCGCGGGTGCTGCCGACGAAGTCGCTCGAGACCGCCTCGGGCGACTCGGAGAAGTCGATCTGCTGACGCAGCGGCGCGTGCCGCGAGGTGCGGCGCAGGAACGCGTTGATCTCGTCCTTCGTCGTCTCGCGCCGCAGCCGGAGGTTGAGGATCGCGAGCGACACGTCCGGCGTGGGCACGCGGATCGCGCTGCCGGTCAGCCTGCCGCGCAGCTGCGGGAGCGCCTTGGCGACCGCGCGGGCCGCGCCCGTCTCGGTGATGACCATGTTGAGGGCCGCGGATCGGCCGCGTCGCTCGCCCCGGTGGAAGTTGTCGATGAGGTTCTGGTCGTTCGTGTACGAGTGCACGGTCTCGACGTGCCCGCGTTCGACGACGAAGGCCTCGTCGAGCGCCGCGAGTACGGGGGTGATGGCGTTGGTCGTGCAGGAGGCGGCGGAGAGGATCCGATCGCCCCCGTCGATCCGCTCGTCATTGACGCCGAAGACGATGTTCTCGATGTCGCCCTTCCCGGGGGCGGTGAGCAGCACGCGCGCCGTGCCGGGAGCCTCGAGGTGGCGGGCGAGGCCGTCGCGATCGCGCCACCGGCCGGTCGTGTCGGCGACGATCGCGTCGCGGATCCCGCGGCTCGCGTAGTCCGCCTCCTCGGGGGACGCCGCGGTGATCACCTGCACGAGGGCGCCGTTGGCGATGAGGGCGCCTCGCTCCTCGTCGACCTCGATCGTGCCGGCGAACGGCCCGTGCACGGAATCGCGGCGCAGCAGGCTCGCGCGCTTCTCCAGGTCGCCCTCGGCGAGATCGCGCACGACGATGGCACGCAGCCGCAGACCGGATCCGGTCGTCTGGTGCGCGAGGAGGATGCGCGCGACGAGGCGGCCGATGCGCCCGAAGCCGTAGATGACGACGTCGGTCGGCGCGGAGGGGCGGGCGTCGACGACGTCGACGAGCTCGGCGCGCAGGAACGCCGCGAGCGACGCGTCGTCGTAGGATCCGCCCCGCTCGTCGTGGATCTCGACGAGGCGCGCGATGTCGACGGAGGCGGGGCCGGGGCGCAGCGCGGCGAGCGCCTCCAGCACCGCCATCGTCTTCTCCGGGTCGAGCACCTCGTCGCCCACGCGGCGCGTCGTGCGATGCGTGGCGAGGATCTGCTGCGGCGACAGCTGCAGCAGGCGGCGCCCGTGCAGCGAGGGGACGATCCCCTGCTCTCGGAAGAGGCGTCCGATGAGCGGGATCATCCGCTCGGCGAGCTCCTCCCAGGCGGCGAATTCGGCTCGGAGTGTCTCGTAGGGTTCGTTCACGCGCTGCGACTCCCTCGTCGGGCGGGCCGGGTGGGCCCTCGTGGATGGTCGTGCTCTCCACGCTACGAGCAGGAAGGATCCGCGATCCCGCCGTCCCGCCCGCCAAGATCCGCGATTCTTGTCCTCACGGCAAAGGCGGTCCGGCGGGGCGAGACGGGGCGCGGCTCTTCGTTTGTCAGCCCCCTCCCGAATCCTGGCCGCATGTTCCGTCATTGGAGAAGAAGAACCCCCACGACCGGCTCAAACACCTCGTCGCGCGATGCATCGAGCGACGGAGGGGGAGCCGGTCGCTCCGCGACGACGTTCGGCCCCGACTGGGGCCAGGCGTCTATCGTCAGCTTGGGCTTGACCGTTATCGTCCTGCTCTGCGCGACCACGCTGGCAGTGGTCCTGACCGGTCACGATGCACCGTCACGCATCTTGCCGAGTGTGTGGTCGATCTGGGGAGAATGGGGGCGCGCTTCTGGTGCTCACATGCCTTGGACCGCGCCCGCGCTCCTTGCCATCCTGGGCTTGCTCGTGACCTTCGCCAACGCGGTGTTCCGCGGCGACACCGCAGACTCTGCTGATACCCGCCACGCCGTCACCGCGCTCGCGCACGTCTTCACTGCCTTCTTCGCGACCTGGACTGTGTTCGTGATCGCGGGTCTCACCGCGTCACCTCTCGGGACCGAAGCGGCGGACCTGGCCGAACGGCGAGAAGCCATCAGCGGTCTCCTGCTCATCGCCGTCCCGGCGCTGTTGCTCGGCCTCGCCTCGGGCCGTTTCCTTCTCGCACCGCTGACCGCCCGCATCGCGAACGCGCGCGAGAGCATTCGTCGCCTTCGGGAGGAGATCTCGTGGCTGGACAGCCGTTCGTCACACGCCTCGAATAGAGTCCTCGTGCTGCGGACGTACGTCTTGCTCGGGGTGTTCCCCGTGGGGACGTTCCTTGCCGTGATCGCTGTTGGCGCGATGACGAGCATGTCCTGGCAGAAGGCCCTCCCGCTCGCCGCTGTCTGTCTCGTGGCGAATCTGTTCACCGCTTACGGGACGTGCGTTCTTCTCTTCGCGCGTGCGCAGCCCCCCGGCCTGCTGTGGAGCCCCGGACCTGTCGGTCTCCACCGGCGGAGACGTCAGCTGAAGCCATTCGGAAAGGTCTTCCATGGCTTCGGGCGCGCCTTCTTCATCTTCGGGCTGATCGTTCAGGTTTTCCTGTGGGCGGCGGCGTGCTCCGCTGACGCAACAGCCCCGGGTCATTGGCTAGCACTCTCGCTCACGACCTGTCTTGGTGTGGCACCAGTCGCTGCATTCATCGTCGATACCCGCTCGGAGCGCTCATCGTGGATGGGGCTCGCGCTCCGCACGCGGGTGAGAAGCCTGGAGCAGACGGAGAAGCGACATGAGGCGCTCACCGCGCAGCAGGCACGCGAGCGAGAGAGCAGCGCGGCAAGCACCTCAGAGGCCCCCTGACCTCGCGGGCGGACAACGTCCGATTGACAATCTCCGTTCCCGGCACCACGGCGAGGACATCTTCGCGGGGTGCTCCTGGGTAGGCTTGCAAGTGTCCGTCGCGCGCGCGACGGTGTGTGACGATGCTTCAGAAGCACCGGAGGGGGCGCCATGCGCGACAGCTCGAACGACGACGGTCTGAACGCCGAGATCCGGCCGGACGGATCCGCCGTTCTCGTCATCGATGAGACGCCGCGCGAGATCGCGACGACGCACGCCGAGGACGCGCGCCGCGAGATCGTGCGGCTCACGGCCGAGATCGCGGCGCAGCTCGACCACCCCGTGCGCGTGGTCGTGATCGAGCCCGACGGGCAGTGGCCGCTCATCGTCTCCGGAGACGGCGGCGTCGAGCACGCGAGCCCGGACCCCGCCCCCTACCCGACGCGGCCCGCCGCGCCGCGCCCCACGTCTCCGACGCTTCCGACGGCCGCCCCCACGACGCCGCGCCCCTCGACGCCGCAGGTCGAGGTGACGCCGCGCAGCACGCAGCGCGAGTTCGCCGACCGCAGCGCGCAGCGCGAGACGTTCCTCACGAACAGCGGATCCGACGAGCAGGACGAGCAGCCCGCGACGCAGGGCTTCCGCGGCACGATGACCCGCATGGGCATCCGCATGTCGCCCGGGGCCGCCGAGCGTGCCGAGCGCGCCGACGAGATGGCCGTCGGCCAGCACTGGCCCGGCCCGCGCACCATCGCCGTGGTGAACGGCAAGGGCGGATCCGGGAAGACGCCCACGACGATCCTCACGGCCGCCGTGTTCGCCCGCTACGGCGGCGCCGGCGTGCTCGCCTGGGACAACAACCAGACCCGCGGCACGCTCGGCTGGCGCACCGAGAAGGGCGCCCACGACGCGACCCTGCACGACATGCTCGGCGCCGCCGACCACCTGCTCTCGACCGACGCGCAGGCCGCCGACGTCGCGCACTACGTGCACCACCAGCGCCGCGACCGCTTCGACGTGCTGCGGTCCCAGCCGATCGCGCTCGCGTCGGAGCAGCGGGTCACGGCGGAGGACGTCGACAAGATCCACGCGGTCGCCGCTCGCTACTACCGCCTCATCGTCATGGACTCGGGCAACGACGAGTCGGATCCGCTGTGGCGCCGCATGATCGACCGCACCGATCAGCTGGTCGTCGCCACGACGACCCGCGACGAGCACGCCGAGGCCGGTGCGCTGCTGCTCGACGCCCTCGCGGAGCGCGACGAGCGCTCGGCGCAGCTCGCGGCGAACGCCGTGACGGTCGTGAGCCAGGCCGACCAGAAGGCGCCCCTCAACGAGGTGCGCCGCGTGATCGACGGCTACCGGAAGCTCACGCGAGACGTCGTGCAGATCCCCTTCGACCCGGCGATGATCGACGGGCACCTGCACTTCGGCGCCCTGCGTCCGCAGACGCAGCGCGCCTGGCTGGCCGCGACCGCCGCGATCGCCCGCGGCCTCATCGCCGAGTCCTGAGCGCCCGCTCCGAGATCGCGATGCCCGCGAGCGGCCGCGCAGCGGGGCTCTCGCGGCACCGCGGATCCCGCATTCGCGTGCCACGCGGCGTGCGCTGACGCCCCGCGGCACGCGGGTCAGACGCCGACGCACTCGGCCGGGCCGGGCGATGCGCTCCGCGCCGCGGATCCTTCGGGACGTTCGGGTTCCGGCGCGACGACGTCCTGCCCGGCCGTTCAGGTGCGCTCGCGCGACTCCGACCGGTCCGCTCCTCCCGCGGAGAAGTGCCTCCGGCAGCGCGCCTGGTAGGTCTCGGCGCCGCCGATGTGCTCCGCGGCGGCCGTGAGCGCGCCTGTCCTCGCGCCCGGGGAGACCCGCAGGTGGAACGCGGCGTCGGCGCCGCACACGGCGCAGACCGCGGTGAGCTTCGCGACGTCCTCGGCGAGCGCCATGAGAGACGGCATCGGCTCGAACGGCGCGCCGTCGAACGTGACGCTGAGGCCCGACGCGATCACCGTGGTCCCCCGATCCAGGATCCGCTCGATCGCCGGGATCAGCCTCGGGCCGAAGAACTGCGCTTCGTCGATCGCGAGCAGTCCCGGCGGATCGCCCTGCCCCGCGATCCGCAGGATCCCCTCGGCGTCGGCGGCCGTGCGCGACTCCGCCTGCTGACCGGCGTGCGAGGAGACCGCCCCCGCACCGAACCGGGTGTCGACGGCGTGCGAGACGACGACGACGTCGACGCCCGCGGCCCGGGATCGCCGCACGCGACGCAGCAGCTCCTCCGACTTCCCGGCGAACATCGGGCCGGCGATGACCTCGAGACGGGCGACAGCGGATCCGCGCATGGCGCCAGACTACGTCGGCGTCGCCCTCCGCACCGTGTCTCGAAGAGCGCGGGAATGCCAGCGCCATTCCCGCAGAGATCGAGACACGCACCGCCCCCAGGCCCCACCATGTCTCGAAAGGTGCGGGAATATCGGCACCATTCCCACCGGAATCGAGACACGCACCGCCCCCAGGCCCCACCGTGTCTCGAAAGGTGCGGGAATATCGGCACCATTCCCACCGGAATCGAGACACGCACCGCCCCCAGACCCCACCATGTCTCAAAAGGTGCGGGAATATCGGCACCATTCCCACCGGAATCGAGACACGCACCGCCCCCAGGCCCCGCCGTGTCTCAAAAGGTGCGGGAACGCCGGCGCCATTCCCGCAGAGATCGAGACACGCACCGCCCTCCGCACCCCGCCACACCGCACGGCAGGACGGGCCGCCGCCCCGGCGGGGGCGCGGGGCCAGCTACAGCCGCACGACCTCCGAGACCCGCACGACGGCCTCGCCCTCGTCGGCGGACGCCGCGAGATCGACCTCGGCGCGGATACGCCAGTCGTGGTCGCCCGCCGGGTCGTCGATCGTCTGCTCGACCCGCCACACGTCGCGATCGCTCTCGTCGATGCGGCACAGCTGCGGCGAGCGCGCCGCCGCGCCCGTGAGGATCTCGTCGTGCTCGGCGTAGAACGCGTCGAGCGCCTCGGGCCACCCCGCGTCGGGGTCGAGATCGGCGAGCTCGTCGTCGCGTTCGAGGGCAGCGAGCTGCACCCGCCGGAACATCGCGTTGCGCACGAGCACCGTGAACGCGCGACGGTTCTTCACGACCGAGGGCGGTGACGGAGGCACGACGGGCCCATCGGCGGGATCCGCGTCGAGCCCGGCGATGAGCGTCTCCCACTCGTCGACGAGGCTCGAGTCGACCTGACGCACCATCTCGCCCAGCCACTCGACGATGTCCTCGAGCTCCGGCGTCCGCGCCTCGGGCGGCACCGTCTGGCGGATCGTACGGAACGCGTCGGAGAGGTAGCGCAGCACGAGTCCCTCGCTGCGGCCCAGCTGATACCACTGCACGAACTCAGCGAACGTCATGGCCCGCTCGTACATGTCGCGCACGACCGACTTCGGCGACAGGCGGAAGTCGCGCACCCACGGCTGCGACGAGGCGAAGGTCTCGAACGCCTGCTGCAGCAGCTCGTCGAGCGGCTTCTGGTAGGTGATCTCCTCGAGCAGCTCCATGCGCTCGTCGTACTCGATCCCCTCGCGCTTCATGGCGCCGACCGCCTCGCCGCGGGCCTTGAACTCCTGCTGGGAGAGGATCGCGCGCGGGTCGTCGAGCGTCGCCTCGACGACGCTCACGACGTCGAGCGCGTAGCTGCCCGTGCCGACTGCGCCCGGCCCCTCGTCGGGATCCAGCAGCTCGAGCGCCGCGAGGGCGAAGGGCGACAGCGGCTGGTTGAGGGCGAAGTTGGGCTGCAGGTCGACGACGAGCCGGATGTCGGATCCGCGCACCTCGACGAGGCCCGCGTCGCGGAGCGTGCGGAAGATCGCGAGCGCCCGGCGGGCGAGCGCGTACTGCTCGCGGGGCGGCTGGTGGTTGTCGAAGACGAGGGAGCGCACGTTCGCGAACACGTCGCCGCCGCGCGCGATGACGTTGATGAGCATGGCCGACGTCATCTGCATCTGCGGGGCGAGGGGCTCCGGATCCGCCTCGATGATGTTCTCGAAGGTCTGCTCGCTCCAGCTGACGAAGCCCTTCGGCGCCTGCTTCTTCTGCACCTTCTTGAGCTTCTTGGGGTCGTCGCCGGCCTTCTTCCGCGCCTGCTCGTTCTCGATCTCGTGCTCGGGGGCGAGGACGATCACGTTGCCGTAGGGGTCGTACCCCGCCCGCCCGGCGCGCCCGGCGATCTGGTGGAACTCGCGGGCGCCGAGGCGCCGCATGCGCGTGCCGTCGTACTTCGACAGCGCCGTGACGAGCACCGTGCGGATCGGCACGTTGATCCCCACGCCGAGGGTGTCCGTGCCGCAGATGACGCGCAGCAGACCGCGCTGGGCGAGCGTCTCGACGAGGCGCCGGTAGCGCGGCAGCATGCCCGCGTGGTGCACGCCGATGCCCGCTCGCACGAGGCGCGAGAGCGTCTTGCCGAAGCTCGTCGTGAAGCGGAAGTCGCCGAGCGCCTCCGCGATCTCGTCGCGCTGGGCGCGGGAGGCGACGGCGATGCTCGCGAGCGACTGCGCCCGCTCCATCGCCGCGGCCTGGCTGAAGTGCACGATGTAGACGGGCACCTCGTTCTCGTCGAGCAGCTCCGTCACGACCTCGTGGGCGGGGCGCTTCTCGTAGGAGAAGTGCAGGGGCACGGGGCGCTCGGCCCCCGCGACGAGCGTCGTTGCGCGACCCGTGCGGCGCGTGAGGTCGTCCTCGATCCGGGTCGTGTCGCCGAGCGTCGCCGACATGAGCAGGAACTGCGCCCGCGGCAGGAGCAGGAGGGGGATCTGCCACCCCCACCCGCGGTCCCGGTCGCCATAGTAGTGGAACTCGTCCATGACGACCTGGTCGACGTCCGCGGCCTCTCCCTCGCGCAGGGCGAGGTTCGCGAGGATCTCCGCCGTGCAGCAGACGATGGGGGCATCCGCGTTCACCGACGAGTCGCCGGTGACCATGCCGACGTTCTCGGCCCCGAAGGTCTCGACGAGGGCGAAGAACTTCTCGCTCACGAGCGCCTTGATGGGCGCCGTGTAGTAGGTGCGGCCGCCGCGTCCGATCGCGATGGCGTGCGCGGCGATGGCGACGAGTGACTTCCCGGTGCCGGTCGGCGTCGCGAGGATCACGTTGCTGCCCGAGACGAGCTCCATGAGCGCCTCGTCCTGCGCGGGGTACAGCTCGATGCCGCGCTCGAGGGTCCACTCGAGGAAGGCGTCGTAGAGAGCGTCGGCGTCATCGCCCGCGGCGCGGGCGGCTTCGAGCAGCGAGGAGGTCATCCCCTCGAGTCTGCCTCATCCCGCGGGCGGGGCCTGCGCGCGCGGCTCACCCCGCGGCGCGGCGGGGCAAGGTGCCGGAGTGCCCCGGGGCGCGGATGCACGACGACGCCACCTTTCGCCCGGATGGTCCGACACGCCGTCGACCCGAGCGCCACGAGCGCTGATCGGCGTCGTCCTGCATCGGGTGGCGGCCCGAGAGCCTGAACTGCGGACGGATGCCGCTTCCGCGTAGCGGCGCCCCCTCCGCTCCCCGCGAATGCACGACGACGCCATTGTTCATGCCGCTGGCCCGACCCGCCGGTGACGGGCGCACTTCGGATGCCGATTGGCGTCGTCGTGCACCGGGGTCCTCGTGCGGTGCACGACCCTGCAGCGCCCCGGCGCGTCACTTCGCGGGCGCGCGCCGCGCCTCCCTGCAGGCACGGTATGCGGCGTTGATCCGATTCGCGTTCACGGCGGTCGTGATCGCGGCCGCCAGGGGGCCGAACATCATCAGGAAGACCATCATCTGCGTATCCATGCCTCCATGTTCCCTGGGCCCGCCGTCCGGCGCCTCCGCCGCGTGACGGGGATCCGCCCTCCCCCGCGCGGGGGATGCGGAGCGATTCACTCGTCATGAATCGGTCGTCGACATCCGCCCTCCTCCGCACCGGAGGTGCGGGGCCGGCCACGTCGCCGTGGGGAGCGAGACGAGGTCGCTCTTCGCGCGATCCCCCGCCGCGTGGGTGATCCGCAGGCCTCGTCCAAGAGATGGCGGCGTCGTGCATCCGGCCGTCAGCACGCGTCTCGCCCGCCGCGCACTTCCTCCCGCGGTCCCGTTTCCTGCAGCCCCGCCGAGGTTCTGGCCTCCTCGATGCACAACGACGCCAGTTCCTGCGCGGGCCGCTCGACGCGCCGGTGATCCGCGCGACCCGTCCGAGAAATGGCGTCGTCGTGCACCGGGCCTTCCCGGCACGCGGCGCGGCACCCGTCATCAGAACGGCCACGACCCCGCCGACGATGTCGTCGCTCCGCGCCGGTAGCCTCGGAGGATGCCCGTCTACCCCGCCACGATCGCCGAGCGGGTCGAGCACGAGCTCGAGATCAGACGGTCGCGGTTCCTCACCCACCTGGTGCCGGTCTCCTCGCCCGAGGAGGCCGACGAGGAGATCGCGCGGATCCGCAAGCGCCACTGGGACGCGAACCACAACTGCGTGGCGATGGTCACGGGCACGACGGGCGACCAGGCGCGCTCGTCCGACGACGGCGAGCCGTCGGGCACGGCGGGCATCCCGATGCTCGAGGTGCTGCGTCGGCGCGGGATGACGGATCTCGTGGCAGTGGTCACCCGTTACTTCGGCGGCGTCAAGCTCGGCGCGGGAGGCCTCGTGCGCGCATACGGCGCGGCGGTGTCGGAGGCGCTCGATCACGCGACCATCGTCGAGCGCCGAGCGCTCACCCGCGCGACGTTCGCCGTCAACCACGCCGAGGCAGGGCGCTTCGACAACCTGCTGCGCGACTGGACCCGCTCCCACGACGCGGTGCTCGGCGAGACGCGGTACGTCGCGCGGGCGGAGTTCGAGGTGTGGACCCCGGCCGACGCTCTCGGCCGCCTCGCGGACGACCTCGCCGCCTGGTCGCAGGGATCCGTCGCTCCGGAGCCCGGCGAGGTGCGCATCGTCGACGTGCCCGCCTGAGCGGGCCGCTCCGCATCACCCGACGGTTCCCTCTCCCCGGGTCGCAGAAGCGCACCCGCCCAGAGCCCGCACCCGTGCGTTACCCAGACCCGGGCGGTGCCCCTGCCCGCTAAGTCGCAGAAACGCACCCATCTGCCACTCACATCGGTGTCATTCGCATACTCGAGCAGATCATCCATTGCCCGAGTCGCGAAAACGCACCTTCCCAAGAGCCGTACCCGTGCGTTTCACAGACCCGAACGGATCTCCCGCGACCCGAATCGCGGAAGTGCATGCTCCCGAGCACCGGGAACGTGTGTTTCCCAGACCCGAACAGATCCGCCACCCGCCACGTCGCGAGAACGCACCTTCCCAAGAGCCGCACCCGCGCCTTTCGCAGACCCGAACGGATCTGCCGCCGCCCGGGTCGCGAAAACGCACCTTCCCAAGAGCCGTACCCGTGCGTTTCGCAGACCGGAACGGACCCGTCACCGCCCGAGCCGCGGAAACGCGTGGCAGGCGACGCCGCTCTCAGACCGCGGCGCCCTCGATCTCCGCGTACGCCACCCGGAGCCGCGCGAAGACCGGGTGATCCGCGGGCCAGGCGACCTCGTCGATCGCGGCGAGGGGGCGGACTCCCGCGCCCGATCCCGTGATGAACGCAGCCTCGAACGCCGCGAGGTCCCCGAGCTCCACGCGGCGCGAGGCCCCGCCCGCGGCTCCCGCGAGGAGGTCGCGGGTCACGCCGGGCAGCGCGGCACCGTCGGGCCAGACGATCTCGTCGCCCGCGACGAATCCGAGGTTCCACGTCGGCCCCTCGGAGAGAGCCCCGGTCTCGTCGACGAACACGGCGTCGTCGAAGCCGGCGCGCTGCGCGAGGCGCCGTTCGCGGAGCGCGCCGAACAGGCCGACGTGCTTGATCTCGGGGGTCTGCCGCCCGAAGCGCACCGACCGCACCCGCATCGGCGGCGACGCGGAGGCCGACACGGGGCGGGGCGTCACGAGGATCCTCGGATGCGCGTCGGCGCCCGGCCGCTCGAGCCGCAGGTCCGGATCGAACACGGTGATGCGCGCGATGACGCTCGGGGGCTCGTCGGCGATCGCCTCTCGGATGCGCCGTCGCACGAGATCCGGGTCGAGGTCGACGTCGAACAGCGCGCGGGCGTCGGTCGCGAGCCGCTCGAGGTGGAGGCCCAGCCCCTTCACGCGGCCGTCGTCGACGCGCACGGTCGTGAAGTGCGCGAGGCCGAGGAACGCGAGGGACTGCATCTCGCGCAGGGTGACCGGCGCGCCGTCGAGCTGCTGCATGGACCCATCGTCCCACCCGCGTCCGACGCCGGTGCGTTCTCTCGGAGAGGAAGAGGGAGGAGCCCCGCCCCGACCGCGAGAACACGCCCCTCTCCGTGCGCGCCTCCAGATGATCGCGTTCTCGCGGAGGAGGGGATCCCCGCCCGGCCCGCAGCCCCGAGAACCGCGGCCGCCCGCGGATGGCGGACAATGGATCCATGCCGCCTGCGTCCCCGAGCCGTCGCGTGCTGCTCGTCGACAACTACGACTCGTACACGGGCAGCATCGCGCAGATCATCTGGGCGGCCACGGGCGACGAGCCCCTGCTCGTGCAGAACGACCGCGTCGATCTCGACGCGCTCGACGCGTTCTCGCACGTCGTGATCGGCCCCGGTCCCGGCACCCCGCACCGCGCGGAGGACGCCGGCCGCGTGCCCGAGGTGCTGCGGCGAGCGCGCGTGCCCGTGCTCGGCGTCTGCTTCGGGTTCCAGGCGATGGCCGCGGCTCTCGGCGGATCCGTCGTCGCCGCTCCCCGTCCCGCGCACGGTCTCGTGGACGAGATCGCGCACGACGGATCCGCGCTCTTCTCCGGCGTGCCCGAGCGCTTCGAGGCGGTGCGCTATCACTCCCTCGTCGTCGCCGAGCCGGCGCCCCTCGCGATCACGGCGCGCTCCCGCGACGGGCTCCCGATGGCGGGGGCGGCGCCCGAGCGGCGCTGGTTCGGCGTGCAGTTCCATCCCGAGTCGATCGGCACGGGCCACGGACCGCGCCTCGTGGAGAACTTCCTCGCGATGCCGGGAGGCCCGCATGTCTGAGCGGATCCGCGGGTCCTGGCATCTGCAGCGCGACGACGTCCCCTTCTCGGGCGACGTCGACGCTCTCTTCGCGCACCTCTACGGCGACCGCCCGGAGGCGCTGCTGCTCGACAGCGCCCAGCGCGCGTACGGGATGGGGCGGTTCTCGATCCTCGGCGCCCCCGAGACGCCGCGCGATCACCTCGTCGAGCTCGCGCCAGACGGATCCGTGCGGGTGGGCGGCGAGCCGCGCGCGGGCTCGGTATGGGACGTGCTCGCGGATCTCGTCGACGCCCACCCGGTCGAGCCCGCGGACGACCTGCCCTTCGCGGGCGGGTACGTCGGATCCATCGGGTACGGGGCGAAGGACATCGGTGCGGCGCGCTCGGGCGCGGGCCCCGACGCGCAGCTGCTGCACCTCAGCCGCTTCCTCGTGCTCGACCACGACGCCCGCCGCCTGACGGCCGTCGCCGTGGGCCCCGCCGCGGACGGCCCCGAGGCGCGCGCGTGGATCGAGGGCGCCCTCCGCCGCGCGGCGCAGACGCCCGCCCTGCCCTCCCCCGCCGATCCGGACCCTCGGGGGCCCGCGACGGCGACCGTGACCCGCGAGCGGTACATCGCCGATCTCGGTCGGATCAGGGGCTGGCTCGAGGCCGGCGACTCGTACGAGGCGTGCTACACGTACACGCTGGGGTTCCCGTTCGCGGGCGACGCGTTCGCCGCCTACCGGCGCCTGCGCCGCCGGAACCCGGCGCCGTACGCCGCGTTCCTGCGTCTGCCGGGCCGCGAGATCCTCTCGTGCTCGCCCGAGCGGTACCTCCGGGTCTCCCCCGCCGGCTGGGCCGAGACGAAGCCCATCAAGGGCACCGCTCGGCGGGCAGGGGATCCCGCGGCGGACGCGCGGGCGGCGCGCGAGCTCGCGGCGGATCCGAAGACCCGCGCCGAGAACCTCATGATCGTCGACCTGCTGCGCAACGATCTCGGCCGCATCAGCCTGCCGGGCACGGTCGAGGTGCCGCATCTCATGGCGGTCGAGTCGTACGCGAGCGTGCATCAGCTCGTCACGTCGGTGCGCGCGAAGCTCCGCCCCCGCGACGCGGCGGGGGTGCGCGCCGCCGAGGCCCTGTTCCCGCCCGGGTCGATGACGGGCGCCCCGAAGAGGCGCACGGTCGAGCTGCTCGACGCTCTCGAGGCGGCGCCCCGCGGCGTCTACTCGGGCGTCGTCGGATGCTTCTCGCGCTGCGGATCCGTGGATCTGTCCGTCGTGATCCGCACGGCGGTGATCGCGGACGGCCGCGCGACGATCGGCACGGGAGGCGCCATCACGATCGACAGCGACCCCGACCAGGAGGCCGACGAGACCGTCGCGAAGAGCGACGCCCTCCTCACCGCCTTCGGCCGCACCCACCCGTTCGCGTGACGCGGCGGGGCCCCTCCCTGCCCCGCCGCGCGAGCGACTCACTCCTTCACGGATCCGGCCGTGAGCCCCTCCACGATCCAGCGGCTCGCGAGCGCGAACAGCACCATCGTCGGCAGGATCGTCAGCACCGCGGCGGCGGCCATCGGGCCCCACGCGATGTTGAACGTCGAGATGAACCCGTTGAGCGCCGAGGGCACGGTCTTGTTCATGTCGGAGTTGATGAGGATCACCGACAGGAACAGCTCGTTCCAGCAGTTGACGAAGTTGAAGATGAACGCCGCCACGATGCCGGGGGTCATGACGGGCACGAGCACGCGGAACAGCGCGCCGAGCCGCGAGCACCCGTCGATCATCGCCGCCTCCTCGAGCGCGTCCGGCACGTTCTCGAAGAACCCGCGCAGCATCACGGTCGAGAACGGGATGCAGACCGCGATGTACACGAGGATCAGGCCGGGCTTCGAGTCGACGAGGCCCAGATCGGCGAGCATCGAGTACAGCGGTCCGAGCGCGATGAAGGTCGGGATCATCTGCGTCAGGAGGAACGCGATGAGGACCGCGCCCTTGCTGCGGAACTCGAACCGCGCGAGCACGTAGGCGCTCAGCAGCGCGATGAGCGTCGCCGTCGCCCCCGCGAGGAGGGCCACGACCGCGGAGTTGCCGAGGAACACCCCGAAGTTCGAGGTCTCGAACAGGCCCCGGTAGTTGTCGAGCGACGGCTCGGTCGGCCAGTACTCGAGGGGGAACCGGTTGATGGATCCGGGCGATTTGAACGACGTCACCGCGATCCAGTACAGCGGGAACAGCGTGAGCACCAGCCAGATCCCGAGGCCCACCACCTTGGCGACGCCCGTCGCCGTGATGGGCTTCCTCGGCCTGCCGGCCGGGCGTCGGCGCGGCGGGGCGCCGCCGGTCGTGACCACCTGCGTCGCGTTCATGAGCGGGCCGCCTTCCTCATCGCCAGCAGGTAGAACGCGCAGAACACGAACAGGACGGCCATGACGAACAGGCCGATCGCGCTCGCGAGGCCGTAGGCGCCCTGCTGGGTGTAGTCGATCATCCACGTGGTGATGATGTGGGTCTGGTTCGCGGGACCTCCGCCCGTCATCGCGTAGATGATGTCGGGGAAGTTGAAGATCCAGATGACCCGCAGAAGCACCGTGAGGAACAGCGTCGTCGAGATGTACGGGATGACGATCGAGAAGAGCTGACGGGCCTTGCCCGCGCCGTCGATGCTGGCCGCCTCGAGCACCTCCTCGGGAACCGACTGCAGCGCCGCGAGGATCATGATCGCGAAGAACGTCACGCCGTACCAGATGTTCGCGATGAGCACCGCGATCATCGCGAGCTTCGGATCCGCGAGCCACGGGAGGGGCTGGTCGATCAGGCCCGCCTTCATGAGCAGGTCGTTGACGACGCCGAACTCGGCGCTGAACATCCAGCGGAACAGCAGGCCGATGAGGAATCCCGACACGGCCCACGGGAAGAACACGAGCGCCTGGTAGAGCCCGCGGAACCGGAAGCGCCGACGCAGGGCGAGGGCGATGAGGAACCCGATGACGAACTGCGGCACGAGGGATCCGACGACCCACAGCACGGTGTTGCCCGCGATGGTCGAGAACGCCGGATCGCGCAGGACGGTCAGGAAGTTCTGCATGCCGACCCAGGGGGTCGACGTGAGATCCCAGAGGTTCCAGTCGTGGAACGCCATGCGGGCGCCCTGCAGCATCGGCCAGTAGGTGAACCAGCAGACGAAGACGATCGCGGGCGACAGGAAGGCCAGCAGCGTGAGCGCCTGACGCCGCCCGAACGAACGACGTCGACGGCTCGGGGAGGGCGTCCGGGAGGCCGCACGGCGGGGTGCGGCCTCCCGTCGCGTGTCAGAGGCGGCGGTCACGTGTCACTGCCCCGCGTACTTCTCGACCCAGTAGGCGTCCCAGTCGGCGAGCAGATCCTCGGGGGTCGTGTTGCCGAGCAGCATGTTCTGCAGGTCCTGATCGGCCTTCTGGCCCCACTCGGTCCACCAGCTCTCGCCGCGGGGCTGGACGACGTTGACGTAGGTGTCCGGGTTCTCCGTCATCTCGACGTAGCTCGTCCAGGGCCCCTCCTTGTAGAAGTCGTCGTCCGCGGCCGACTCGATGATGGGCACGAGGCTGTTCTCCTGCGCGAACTGCGTCGCGGGCTCCTCGCCCGCGAGGAACTCGACGAGCTTGACCGCCTCCTCCTTGTGCGCGCTCGCCTCGGCGACGCCCCAGCCCGCCATCGCGAGCGGCTGCGCGGCCTGGCCCGTCGGCCCCACGAGCAGGGGCGCGGTCGCCCACTGGTCGTCGGAGATGGTCGTCGACTGCTGCACCGTGGCGATGACCTCGGGATCCTGGAGGAGGAACGCGGTGGATCCGTTGGTGAATCCCTCGACCATCTCGGGGTAGCCCCACGAGACGGCCGACGGCGGCGACGCCGTCTCGAACAGCTCGAGGTACAGCTCCATCGCGTCCAGCGCCTCGGGCGCCGAGAAGATCGTCGAGCCGTCCTCCAGCAGGAAGGCGTTCTCGAGATCGAGGTCGTCCATCACGTACGCCTCGATGGGGATGACGGCGTTGGAGTAGCCGTTCACTCCCCCGCGGAAGGCGTAGCCGTACGCGTTCTGCGAGGGATCCTGGATCGCCTGCGCCTGCTCGAGCAGCTCCTCCCAGCTCGTGGGCGGGCCGTCGAAGCCCGCCTCCTCGACGAGGTCGGTGCGGTAGAACAGCGACAGCCCGTAGAAGCCGTAGGGCAGCAGATAGGTCCCGCCGTCCGGGCTCTCGGAGGCCGCGCGGGCGTTCTCGGTGAGGGCGTCCCAGCCGTCCCAGTCGGCGAGGTCGTCGGTCATGTCGTAGAGCCACCCGTTGTTCGAGAACGGCCCGACCGTCAGGTCGCGCACCTCGAGCACGTCGACGCCGGTGCCTGACTGGAGCATCTGCTGCAGCTTCTGGTCGGCCTGGTCGGTGGGCGGAGAGACGAGCTTCACGGTCACGCCGGGGTTGTCGGCTTCGAACTCGTCGAGCAGCCCGCGGATGAGTTCGGTGCGGGCGGGGTTGGTGAGGCTCTCGACCATCTGCAGCGTCACGTCGCCGCCATCGCCGCCGGTGGTTCCACCCCCGCCCGAGCAGCCGGCCAGGGCGAGCGCGGCGGCGGTGCCGAGCCCGGTGACGAGGGTGATGCGGGTGCGTTTCATGTCGCGTCCTTCTTCTCGGGGTGGGGGATTCGCGGTGGGGTCAGGCCGGGAGGCGCTCGTCGGCGAGCGCGAAGATCTGGGGCACGGCGCGCTCGGCGAACGCCTCGAAGTCGCGCGTCTCCGTGTAGAGGTGCGCGGACAGGCGCAGGTAGCCGATGCCCTCGAAGCTCGTGAACGCGGCCTCGATGCCGGTGAGGTCGAGCAGGCGCATGCGCAGCTCGTCCGCGTCCTCGCGCGCCCGGCCGAGCCCGTCCGGCAGGCGCACAAGCCGCATCGACGGGACGGGGGAAGGCACGGAGACGAGGGCCTCGCCGCTGACGCGCGACTGCATCGCGTCGGCGATGATCCGGGCTCCCTGGTCGGCGAGGTCGGACATCGTCTCGCGCGTGCGCGCCCAGCCGTACTCGCGTTCGACGAACGAGATCGCGCGCGGCGCGGCCAGGTACGTCGTCGCGTCGATCGTGCCCTGCGTGTCGAATCGGGCGGGGAACGGCTCGTTCGCCCCCCACGAGTCGATCAGCGGCCAGAGCTCGTCGCGGTCGGGCGCTTCGGTCGCGAGGATCGCGGCTCCGCGAGGCGCGCACGGCCACTTGTGGAGGTTGCCGAACCACCAGTCGCCGCCCGTGTCCGCCGCGGCGTCCGGTACGAGCCCCGGCGCGTGGGCGCCGTCGACGAGCACGCGCGCACCGCGGTCGTGGGCGATCCGTGCGATCTCCTTCGTGGGGAACCGGCGCGCGGTCGGCGAGGTGATCTGATCCACGACCACCAGCCGCGTGCGATCGGAGAGCGCCTCGGCGAAGAGGCCCACGACCTCGTCGTCGGTCGCGAGGAGCGGGATCCGCACGACGCTCAGCCGCGCGCCGAACCGCGCCGCGAGGCGCCGTGCGCCCATCGACACGGCCCCGTAGCCGTGGTCGGTCACGAGGATCTCGTCGCCCGTCTCGAGCCGGAGGGCGTTGTAGACCACGGTCGCCGCCGCCGACGCGTTGGGCACGAAGACCGTGTCGTCGGCGTCGACGCCGAGGAACGGTGCGATCTCCGCGCGCGCGGCGCCCACGTACTCGCCCAGGCGGGGGAACCAGCCGACCGGGCTGCGGTCGGCCTCCGCGCGCAGCTCGTCCTGATAGCGCACGACCTCGGTCGGCACGGCGCCGAACGAGCCGTGGTTGAGGTGGACGATGTCGGGGTCGAGCGGCCAGGCCTCGCTGGCGGGACGGCCGTCGGCGAACGTCGCCTGCAGGCGTGCGGACGCGGGAGCGGAAGCGGGCATTCAGGATCCTCTCGGGTATCTCGTCGGACAACCCTGCCACGAACGCCGCCATAATCCCACCCCTACGAGGCGTACGACTCGGATTCGTCCGACAACTGTGACGTGAGTGAAACATCGCCGGTGCGCCGAGACATGGAAGAGTAGAGGCCATGAACGGGAAGAGCGCGCTCGACCAGGCGCTGCAGGGGGTGCGCGCGCTCATCGCCGACGGCACGCTGCGCGCCGGGGACCGACTGCCGAGCGAGGGAGAGCTCAGCGAGACCATCGGCGTCTCGCGCGGATCCGTCCGCGAGGCGATCCGCATGCTCGCCGCGCTGGGCGTCGTCGACACGCGTCACGGATCCGGGAGCTTCGTCGCGGACCTCCGCGCGGCCGACGTGATCCGGAGCCTCTCGCTGACCGTCGGGTTGCTCCCCCTCGAGTCGGTCCTCGAGCTCTACGAGCTGCGCCGCGTGCTCGAGGCGCACGCCGCATCGCTCGCGGCGGCCCGGTGCTCCGGCGCGGAGCTCGACGAGCTCGGCGCGATCCTCGACGAGCTGGAGGTGCTCGACGACGACGATGACATCTCGCGCCTCGACCATGAGTTCCACCTGCGCGTCTCGCAGATCAGCGGCAACGAGGCCCTCGGCGCGCTGCTCGCCGTCATGCGGTCGCGCTCCCGCGCGTATCGGATCTTCACGACCGAGGACGCCGACGAGATCAAGCGCCTCTCCGACGCGGGGCATCGTGCGATCCTCCGCGGGCTCGCCGAGCGCGACCCCGTCTCGGCCTCGGCGGCCGCCGCCGCGCACGTCTCCCAGACCGAGGTCTGGCTGCGCAAGCACCGCCCCGCAGCATCGACGGAGGAGTGACCCCGAAACGCCGAGAACCCCTGCCTGAGCAGGGGTTCTTCTGGCGGAGACGGGGGGATTTGAACCCCCGGTCGAGTTTAACCCCGACCCTTCATTAGCAGTGAAGTCCGTTCGGCCGCTCCGGCACGTCTCCTCGTGCGCTCACCAGGTGGCGCACTCGTCCATACTAACCCGATCGCGCGGTCACGTCGAAACGGGCGTGTCTCAGAACAGGCCGGCGCTCGGCGTGCAGGAGACCTCCTGGTCGGCGCTCGAGCCGCGCACGCTCTCCGGCAGGCGGAGCGTGCCGTCGCCCTCGCCCTCGCCCTCGCCGGGGACGGCCTCCTCCGCACTCTCGTCAGCCGGCGGCTGCTCGCCCTCGACGGGCTGCTCCCCCTCGACGGGGACCTCCTCGTCCACGGGTTCCTCCCCGCCGACCTGGATCGACTGGTTGGCCTCCAGGGCGTCGGAGATCATCTGCCACGTCGCGACATCGGGGGCGACGCGATTCGTGTCGCCCACGTAGTCGACGGCGGGGAACTGGATGAACGTGTAGTCCTCCGGCGGCACTCCCGCGGCCGCGCCGCCGATCTGCACCATCGCGAGCGGATCCGTGAGGCCGTTCGACAGCGTCGCGTTCTCGACCGTCGCCTTCGCGATCCGGAGCATCCTCCCGACGTTGCCGAGGGTCTCCTCGCTCACGAGCTTGCGCACGAGGGCGCCCATGTAGACCTGCTGGTTGCCGATGCGCGACAGGTCGCTGCCGTCGCCGATGCTCTTCCGCACGCGAAGGAACTGCAGCGCCTCGATGCCGACGAGCGTGTGCGGGCCCGCTTCGAGGGTCAGGCCAGTGTTGTCGGGATCGTGGATCGGCTCCTGCACGCACACGTCGACGCCACCGATCGCGTTCGTGATGTCGATCACGCCGCCCCAGGTCATCATCGCCGCGTGCGTGATGGGCAGACCCGTGAGCTCCTGCGCGGTCTTCGCGACGCAGGGCAGGCCGCCGACCGCATATGCCTCGTTGAACTGCGCGACCTGCACGGCGGGCTGGACCGTGCCGTCCTGCGCCTGGCACTCGGGCCGCGAGGTCATCATGTCGCGCGGAATGCTGATCACCGTCACCCGCCGCGGCTCCGGCGAGATGTGCACGACCATGGTCACGTCGTTCAGCTGGCCCGCGAAGGAGTCCTTCTGCGCCTCGACCAGCTCGGGCGTGCAGCGTCCGCCGAAGTCGTCGAGCAGCTCCTCCTCGCACTTGTCGATGCCCGTGACGACGATGTTCACCGCCTCGTTCGGCAGCACGTCGACCTTCGGCGGCTCGGTGTCCTGCCCCTCCAGCGTCACCGCGTTGGCGTTCAGCGAGCCCATGAGGTCGCTGTAGACGTACGCGCCCACGCCGAGCGTCGCCACGAGGACGGCGGAGAGCGCGAGGCCCAGGCCCTTCAGCAGCTGCCGAGGCACGCCAGGCGAGCGCAGCTTCGTGTGGCGGGCAACCGGGCCGCGCCAGGGCGTCTTCGACGGACTCGTCACGCGAGCTCCTTCCTGGCCGGCAGGCGGCGAGCGCCCCCGGACACGACAGCGGAGGGTGTGGGATTCGTCCCTCCCGCCCCTCCGAGGCGCGCTTCGCGCCCCGCGGAGCCTCCGGCGGCAGGGGCCCACCTGAAGGTTCGAACCCGCTCCGCCTGATGTCGTGTCCCGGGACCCTCCGGGCCCCCGGACACGACAGCGGAGGGTGTGGGATTCGAACCCACGACACATTTCTGCGTGCTGGTTTTCAAGACCAGTTCCTTCGGCCGCTCGGACAACCCTCCCGTGGCGGGCAGCCCGCCGACAGGAGGCGAGTCTAACCGACCCGGATCAGCGTCATCGTGCCCCGACGACCTGGGGCGCGCCTGGGCGGGACCTTTCCCCGCGCGGAGAGCGCCGGATCCGTCAGGCGGGAGAGAAGACCGCGCCGAGGCGGCGGAGGGCGTTCGCCACGCCCCCGGAGTGCACGTCGCCCGTCGTCTCCGTCGCGTGCTGCGAGACCTCCGGCAGGGCCTGCCCCATCGCGATCGCGCGGCCGCCGACCTGACCGGCCCACTGCAGCATCTCGATGTCGTTGCGTCCGTCGCCCATCACGACCACCCGCGACGGATCGATGCCGAGCATCTCGCGCACCTGCGCGAGAGCGGTCGACTTGTCGATGCCCTGCGGCGCGATGTCGAGCCACGCCGACCACCCGACCGAGTACGACACCTGCTGCAGCCCGAGCCCCGCGACCACGTCGACGAACTCGTCGCTCGTGTGCTGAGGCGAGACGACCACGACGCGGGTGACCTGCTGCCCCTTCATCTCGTCGATCGTCACGCAGCGCGCATCGGGGCGCGACAGATCCCAGTCGCCCAGGAAGCGCGTGAACAGCCGGGCCCCGTCGCCCAGCTCGACCATGTAGGTGGCGTCGGGCAGCTGCAGCGAGAGGTGCTCCAGCACCTCGGTCGCGTCGAACGTCTCGATGATGCGGCGCCGGTAGTCGGTCGCGCACGTCGTGTCGCGCTCCATGATCGTCGCGCCGTTCGCGCACACGACGTACTCGGGCGTGAGCCCCAGCCAGACGAGCACGGGATAGGTCGCCTCCCAGCTGCGTCCCGTCGCGAGCGTCACGATGTGGCCGCGCTGCGCCGCCTCCCGCACCGCCGCCGGCACGCCGGGGCTGAACGACTCGTCCTCCAGCAGCACGGTGCCGTCGATGTCGAGCGCGATGAGCATCCGCTCGTCGTCGGGCACGACAGGCGGCCGCCCGGTCTCCGGGTCCACCGGCTGGAGGCCCGGCCGATCGAGGTCGCTCACGCGATCGGCTCCAGCACCTCGAGCCCGCCCATGTAGGGGCGCAGCGGCTCGGGGACCACGACGGATCCGTCCTCGCGCTGGTGCGTCTCGAGGATCGCGACGATCCAGCGCGTCGTCGCGAGCGTGCCGTTGAGCGTCGCCACGGCCTGCGTCTTCCCGCCCGCCTCGGGGCGGTAGCGGATGTCGAGACGGCGCGCCTGGTACGTGGTGCAGTTCGACGTCGACGTGAGCTCGCGGTAGGCGTCCTGCGTCGGCACCCACGCCTCGGTGTCGTACTTGCGCGCGGCGCTGGATCCGAGGTCGCCGGCGGCGACGTCGATGACGCGATACGCGAGCCCCAGGGAGCCGAGCATCTCCTCCTCGAGCGCGAGGAGGCGCTCGTGCTCCGCCTCGGCGAGCTCCGGCGCGCAGTACACGAACATCTCGAGCTTGTTGAACTGGTGCACGCGGATGATGCCGCGGGTGTCCTTGCCGTGCGACCCCGCCTCGCGGCGGTAGCAGGTCGACCAGCCCGCGTAGCGCAGCGCGCCCTCCGGCAGATCGATGATCTCGTCCTTGTGGTAGCCGGCGAGCGCGACCTCGCTCGTGCCGACGAGGTACTGGTCGTCGTCGCCCAGGTGGTAGATCTCATCGCTGTGCTCGCCGAGGAAGCCGGTGCCGGCCATGATCTCGGGGCGCACGAGCGTCGGCGTGATCATCGGCGTGAAGCCGTTCTTCAGCGCCTGGTCGAGGGCGTAGTTCATGAGCGCGAGCTCGAGGCGGGCGCCGACGCCTTTGAGGAAGTAGAACCGCGCGCCCGACACCTTCGCGCCGCGCTCCATGTCGATCGCGCCGAGCTTCTCGCCCAGCTCGAGGTGGTCGCGCGGAGCGAAGTCGAAGGTCGGGATCTCGCCGACCTCGCGGATCGTGACGAAGTTCTCCTCGCCGCCCGCGGGGACGCCGTCGAGCACGACGTTCTCGATGCGGTCGACGGCCGTGCGGAACGCCTCCTCGGCCTCGTTCGCCGCGGCCTGCGCCTGCTTGACGCGCGCCGCCAGCTCCTTCGCCTGGGCGACGAGCGCGGGCTTGTCCTCCTTCGGCGCCTTCGCGACGGTCTTGCCGAAGGCGTTCTGCTCGGCGCGGAGCTGCTCGAAGGCCGTGAGCGATCGACGGCGCTCCTCGTCGGCCGCCAGCGCGGCGCGCACCGTGTCGGGGGAGTTGCCGCGCGCCACCTGCGAGCGCGTGACGGCGTCGGGGTCTTCGCGGAGCAGAGCCAGATCGATCACGCCTGCCAGTCTACGGGGCGCGCCTCCGGGAGCCCTCCCGCCGCCTAGAGTGAAGGCCATGGCACGAGCACGCCAGCCGCGGGGGCGCGCCGCCCTCGTGTTCAACCCCGTGAAGGTCCGCGATGCGGCGCGCCTGCGCGCGCAGGTCGTGCGCGCCTCGAGAGAGGCCGGCTGGGCGCGCCCGCTCGTGCGCGAGACGACGATCGAGGATCCCGGGCAGGAGGCCACGCGGGCCGCCCTCGAGGCGGGAGCCTCCGTCGTGCTCGTCGCGGGCGGCGACGGCACGGTGCGCGCGGTGTCGGAGGCGATGCGCGGATCCGGCGTGCCCCTCGCGATCGTGCCGAGCGGCACGGGCAACCTGCTCGCCCGCAATCTCTCGCTGCCGCTCGACGCCCCCGAGGGGATGGTGCGCGCGGCGTTCACCGGCGACGTGCGGGCGATCGACGTGGGCGTCGCGCGCCTCACCCGGCCGTCCGGCGAGACGGAGGAGCACGTGTTCGTCGTGATGGCGGGGATGGGCCTCGACGCCGCGATGATCGCGAACACCAACCCCCGGATGAAGAAGCAGATCGGCTGGGTCGCGTACGTCGACGGCGCCGCCCGCTCGCTCCCCGACGCGAAGCCGTTCCGCATCGCCTACCAGTTCGAGGGACGGGGCCTCCACTCGGCGAAGGTGCAGAGCATCCTGTTCACCAACTGCGGCGCGCTGCCGGCGGGTATCGCGCTCGTGCCAGACGCGCGCATCGACGACGGCCTGCTCGACGTCGCCCTCATCCAGCCGGCCGGGCCCCTCGGCTGGCTCGGCGTGTGGCGCCGGATCTGGTGGGACAACTCGGTGCTGCGCCGGTCGCGCCTCGGCCGCCGCGTCGTCGCGCGCACGCGCAACCAGTCGATCCGCTACCTGACCGGCACCGGCATCGAAGCGGCCTGCCCCGATCCGCACCCCGTGGAGGTCGACGGAGACGAGCTCGGCGAGGCGACGCGGATCCGCTGCGTCGTGGATCCGGGAGGGCTGCTCGTCGCGGTGCCGCGCGGGCATCGCGTCGCGCCGGGCCCTCTCACTGCAGAGCGCTCGTGAGCCGGGCGAGGTTGTCGAGCACGCGCGAGCGGAGCGGCTGCGCCGCCCACTCCTCCAGCGTGAGCTCGCGGCTCTGCGTGCGATAGTCCTGCTCGACCTCGCGCAGCTGCTCGACGAACTCGCCGCCGCGCACGAGCAGCGACACCTCGAAGTTCAGGCCGAACGACCGCATGTCCATGTTGCTCGAGCCGATGACGGCCGTCTCGTCGTCGATCGAGAGGCTCTTCGTGTGGAGGATGTACGGCTCGCGGTACATCCAGATGCGCACCCCGGCGCGCAGCAGATCCTCGTAGTAGCTGCGCTGCGCGTGGTAGACCATCGCCTGGTCGCTCGTCTCGCTGACGAACAGCTCGACCTCGACGCCCCGGGCGCACGCCGCCGTCACAGCCCGCATCAGCGCCTCGTCGGGGATGAAGTAGGGGCTGACCATGATCGCCTTGCGCTGCGCGGCGTAGAGGAGGCTCACGAACATGAGCAGGTTGTTCTCGGCCTCGAATCCGGGGCCGGAGGGCACCACCTGGCAGTCGTAGTCGTCGCTTCCCGGCGACACCCTGGCGAGGTCGACGCCGTCGGGGACGATGCCGGTCTCGCTGTAGTAGTCGGTGAGGAACACGGCGTCGACCGAGCGCACGACCGGGCCGTCGAGGCGCACCATCGCGTCGACCCACTGCAGGCCCCGGCGGATGTTGCGCGGCACGTTGTACGACGGATCCGTCATGTTCTGCGACCCGAGGAAGGCGACCTCGCCGTCGACGATCACCAGCTTGCGGTGGTTGCGCAGGTCCGGGCGCTGGAACTTGCGCTGCAGGGGCTGGAGCGGCAGGAGCAGGTGCCAGTCGGCCCCCATCGCCTCGAGGCGCTCCTTCGTCTGACCGTGCAGGGGCTTGGAGAGGTTCGCCCAGTGGTCGAGCAGCACGCGCACGGCGACGCCGCGGGAGCAGGCGTCCTCCAGCGCGCGGAAGAAGGGCTCCGTCGCGGCGTCGGCCTTCAGGATGTAGAACTCGACGTGCACGTACTTCTCGGCGCGGCGCACCGCCTCGGCCATCGCGTCGATGCTCGCCTGGTAGTCGGAGATGATCCGCACGCCGTTGTCCCCCGACAGCGGAAGCGCGCCGAGGCTTCGGTTCATGCGCACGAGCGACGAGAACCACTCGGGCGGATCCGGCAGGAGCGTGCCGAGCTCGAGGTGCTCGTTCGCGTCGCGGAGCACCTGGTTGACTTCGGCCTGGATGTCGCGGCGCTTCTTCGGCAGGCGCGGATTGCCGATGAGCAGGAAGAACAGCACCCCGGGCACGGGGAGGAAGTAGATGAGCAGCAGCCACGCCATCGCCGACGTCGGACGCCGCCCCGGCGGCACGAACATGATGGACGTGATGCGGATCGTCATGTCGACGAGGAAGACGAAGGCGACCCATGCGGTCGACAGCGACAGCCACTCCATGCCGCCCCTCCCGCCGTCGGTCGTCTCGAGCCTAGGGCATGCGCGTCATGGCGCATGCCGCGGCGGGCGCGTCAGCTCTTCTGCGGGGCGTCCGCCGGAGGCAGGCCGCGCTTGGCGCGCTCCTCCGCCTCGATGTCGGCGTAGACGCGACGCTCCGTGCGGTCGAAGCGCAGGATGTTCCGCAGGATGAAGAAGAACAGCACGGTGATCACGACCGTGGGCGCAAGCGACCAGAGCGCCGCGGCGAGATAGCTGTCCATGCCCCCATCCTACGCGAGCGCCCCTGAGCGGGGCCCGGGCCGCGACCCCGCGTCACAGCGCGGGATCCCCACTCCCGGCCTGTGGACAGGCGGGTCGCGGCGCGCGGGCGGCGAAGGATCGATGCATGACCACCACGATCCCCATCCCCTCCCCCGCCCACCTGCTGCGCACCCTGCCGGCGCTGCTCGGATGCCTGCCGCGCGAGAGCCTCGTGCTCGTGCCGCTGCGCGAGGGCCGCAGCTGCGGCGCCCTGCGCATCGACCTGCCGCGCCCCGAGGAGATCGCGCAGGTCGCATCGACCTCCGTCGGCTCGCTCTGCCACGTCCCCGGCGTCGACGCCGCGGTCGTCGTCGTGCTCACCGACGCCCCGGCGCGCGACGGCGCGGGGCTCGCGCACGACCCGCTCGTCGCGGCGGTCTCGGATCGCCTCGGCTCCTGCGGCATCGAGGTTCGAGACGAGCTCCTCGTCGCCGGCGACGCCTGGTGCCGGTACGCCGAGGGTGACGAGCGCCCCCTCGACGAGATCGCCCCCGACCGCGACGAGCACCTCGCCGATCGCGACCAGCACGCGGGCGCCGACCTTCCCGAGGGCCATCCCGGCCGGCGCGTCGAGGTCCGGGCGGCGCTCGACGCGTTCTCGCGCACGGCGTCCGCCCTCCTGCGCCTCGACGACGACGCGGTGCTCGGCGAGCCCGTCGTCTGCGGGTCGCGCGAGGTCGACCCGCATGCCGCCGCGCGGCTCACGGCGTCCGACGCCGACCTGCCTGCGCTGTTCGAGGCGGCGCTGGAGTGGGGTCCGGACCTCGTGGATCCGTACGACGTCGCCCTGCTGCTCACGCGCTGGCGCAGTGCGTCGCTGCGCGACGTCGCGCTCGCCCAGTGGGCGGGAGACCTCGCGGAGGGGCGCCGCGCGCTCGCCTTCCAGGAGCGATGGGCCGACGGAGACCGCCGCCTGCCCGAGGGGCCTGTGCGCCTCCTCGGCGAGGGCCCGCGGCCGGATCCCCGACGCCTGCGGCGGGCGCGCGACCTCGTGCGGGCGGTCGCCGCGCTGGCGCCCGATGCGCACCTCGCGGGATGCCTCGCGATGTGCGCCTGGCTGTCATGGGCGCTCGGATCCTCCACCCACGCCGCGCACTACGCCGCGCTCGCCCTCGACCGCGAGCCCGGCCACGGGCTCGCCGACATCGTCCGGCGGCTCGTCGACGCCGCGCGGCTGCCGCAGTGGGCCTACGACGAGTTCGGGGCGACGCTCGACCGCGCCGGGGTCCCCGCCGAGGGCTCGACGCCCGCGGTCACCCCGGCGGCGCCGGTCACTTGACGAGCGGGAAGAGGATCGTCTCGCGGATGCCGAGGCCCGTGATCGCCATGAGCAGACGGTCGATGCCCATGCCCATCCCGCCGGTCGGCGGCATGCCGTGCTCGAGGGCGCGCAGGAAGTCCTCGTCGATGCGCATCGCCTCGTCGTCGCCGCGGTCGGCGAGCTTCGCCTGCTCGACGAAGCGCTCGCGCTGGATGACCGGGTCGACGAGCTCCGAGTACCCCGTCGCGAGCTCGAAGCCGCGCACGTACAGGTCCCACTTCTCGACGACGCCGGGCACCGAGCGGTGCTCGCGCACGAGGGGGCTCGTGTCGACGGGGAAGTCCATGACGAAGGTGGGGCGCTCGAGGCCCGTCTTCACGAAGTGCTCCCACAGCTCCTCGACGAGCTTGCCGTGCGTGGCGTGCGGGGGAACCTCCACGTCGCTCCGCTCGGCGAGAGCGAGCAGCTCTTCGAGGGAGGTCTCGGGGGTGACCTCCACCCCGGCGGCCTCGGACAGCGAGGGATACATCGACACGCGGTCCCACTCGCCACCGAGGTCGTAGTCGGTGCCGTCGGCCCACGTGACCGTCGTCGTCCCGGCCACGGCGCGCGCGGCGTTCTGCACGAGCTCCTGGGTGAGGTCGGCGATGCCGTTGTAGTCGCTGTACGACTGGTAGGCCTCGAGCATGGCGAACTCGGGGCTGTGGGTCGAGTCGGCGCCCTCGTTGCGGAAGTTGCGGTTGATCTCGAACACGCGGTCGATGCCGCCGACGACGGCGCGCTTGAGGTAGAGCTCGGGCGCGATGCGCATGAACAGCTCGGTGTCGAACGCGTTCGAGTGGGTGACGAACGGGCGGGCCGACGCCCCTCCGGGCTGCACCTGCAGCATGGGCGTCTCGACCTCGACGAAGCCGTGGCCGGCGAACGTCTCGCGCAGGCTCTGGTTGGTCTTCGCGCGGGCGATCACGGTGGCGCGGGCCTGGTCGCGCACGATGAGGTCGAGGTAGCGCTGGCGCACCCGCGACTCCTCGCTGAGCTCGGTGTGCAGGTTCGGCAGCGGCAGGACCGCCTTCGAGGCCATGCTCCACGCGTCGACCATGATCGACAGCTCGCCGCGACGGCTCGAGATCACCTCGCCCGAGACGAACACGTGGTCGCCGAGGTCGACGAGCTCCTTCCAGCGCGCCAGCTCCTCGTCGCCGACCTTCGCGAGCGAGACCATCGCCTGGATCCGGGATCCGTCGCCCGCCTGCAGCGACGCGAAGCAGAGCTTGCCGGTGTTGCGGCTGAACACGACGCGACCCGCGACGCCCGCCGTCACCCCGGTCTCGGCGCCCGGCTCGAGCTCGCCGTACTCCTCGCGCAGGGCGGCGATGGAGGAGGTGATCGGCAGCGAGACGGGATAGGCGCCGCCCGCAGCGGAATCGCGCTCGGAGATCAGTCGCTCGCGCTTGCCGAGGCGCACGGCCTTCTGCTCGAAGATGTCCTCGTCGGGCTGGGCGTCGGCGTTCGGTGCGGGCGTCTCAGACATGCGCGTGTTCCTCATGCGGGTGGGTCGGGAAGGGCGCGCGACGACGCCGCGCACCGCGCCTCAGTCTAGGGGTGCCGCGCTGGGAGGCCCCTCCCGGATCCCGCGCCCGTCAGTCGGCCTCGGGAGGCAGATCGGGGATCGAGGGCGTCGCCTCGGCGAGCGCGTGATCCACGGTCGAGCGCACGAGCGACGACAGGAATCCGCCGGGGTTGTCGATGCCGATGCCTCGGAGGATCCCCGTGGCCTGCTGCACGATCTGCCGCGAGAACTCGCTCGCCGTCGCGATCGCCTCCGCGTACGCGGGCCGGTCACCCTCCGCGACGACGATCGGCTCGCAGCCCAGCTCGACGGCCAGCGCCTGCGCGATCGGCAGCACGGCGGACGGGGCCGTGACCGCCGCGTAGGTGGCGGCCAGCTGCCGCAGGTCGATCGACGTCCCGGTGAAGGTCATGGCCGGGTGCACCGCGAGCGGGATCGCCCCCTTCTCGGCGGCGGGCCGCAGCACCTCGATGCCGTGCGAGGCGTCGGTGTGCAGCACCAGCTGACCCATCTGCCAGTGGCCCGCCGCCGCGAGCCCCGACACGAGACCGGGCAGCTCGGCGCGCGGCACCGCGAGGACGACGAGCTCGCTGCGGCGCAGCACCTCGGGCTCATCGAGCACCGGCGCGTCGGGTAGCACCGCGCTCGCGCGCTCCTCGTCTGAGCCCCGCGTGATGCCCGTGATCGCGTGTCCGGCGCCGGCGAGCGCGGCGCCGATGACCGGCCCGACCCGTCCCGCGCCGACGATCCCGACACCCAGTCTTCCCTCGCGCTGCATCCCTCTAGCGTCGCACGCCCCGCCGGATCACGCCCGCCCCGCGCGTCCCCCGAGAGACGCGAAGGACGCATCCCTGCCGACGCGGATCGAGACTCGCACGACCCCGGCGACCGTGTCTCACGACATGCGGGAAAGAGCCACCCATACCCGCATAAATCGAGACATGTCCGACCCCGCCGACCGACCATGTCTCACGAAGTGCGGGAAAGCGGATCCGATACCCGCAGCAGACGAGACACGCTGCGCGCCTCCGCTCGCCCGGTCGTCGTGTCTCACGACAGGCGGGAAAGGGCCACCCATACCCACACGGATCGAGACACGCTCCGCACCGCCCAGCCGCCATGTCTCACGACATGCGGGAAAGGCGCGCTCATACCCGCACGAATCGAGACATGCTCGACCCCGCCGACCGACCATGTCTCACGAGGTGCGGGAAAGCGGATCCGATACCCGCAGCAAACGAGACATGCTCCGCGCTTCCGCTCTCCGTGTCTCACGACAGGCGGGAAAGAGCCACCCATACCCACACAAATCGAGACACGCTCCGCACCGCCCAGCCGCCATGTCTCACGACATGCGGGAAAGCGGATCCCATACCCGCACGAATCGAGACGCGCCCACCCACCGCCTCCTGTTTCGCACAGGGCAGGAGCCCAACGTCCGCGGCCGCGGCGGCCGAGACCGCGCCCGGTCTCAGGACCGGACCGGCTCCTCCGCCCAGCGATGCGTGTGGTCGGACTCGGCCGCCGCGACGGCCCCGCGGATCACGAGATACGCGAAGCGCTGCGCGTCCTCGCGGTCGAGCGACGTGATGTCGCCCGAGATCGGGCCGGGCACGACGTGGATCTGCATGGCCGCGAGCCCCATCCCGCGGGCGATCGGCCCCTGTCGCACCGACACGCCCTGCAGGCGCGCGAGGGGGAAGACCGCCAGACGGCGCAGCAGCAGGCCGCGGCGCAGCAGCACCGCATAGGAGGTCACGCGCACGCCCCGGCGATTCCACGCGAGAGGGTGCCAGATGCGGGCGCGCTTCGGCGTGGTCGTGAACGGATCCTGCGGCTGGGGGCCGAGGATGCCGTGCTCCCACGTGAACAGCGCGTCCTGCGCGGGTGCGTCCGGCAGGAGGAGCCCCACGACGCGCTCGACGTCGGCGCGCGTGCCGACCGGCAGGATCACCGCGTTCTGCTGCGCCTGGCTGCTGTTCTGCTGGGCCGCGGACCCGCCGCCCATCCGGTTGATGCGCACGCTCCACCAGCCGAACGGCCGCCACAGCAGGTTCTGCGTCACCTCGACCGCGTGCACGCGGCCGGGCGGGATCGTGCGGGTCACGGTCGTGAGCATGCCGCTCGTCACGCGCAGGCCGTCCGGCGTCGGGGCGATCGCGAAGCGGAAGCCCTTCTGCAGCGCGGACCAGACGATCGCGAAGGTCGCGAACACCATCGGGATCGCCGTGCCGAGCCCCGCGCTGAGGAGGATGACCGTGCGCTCGGGGCCGTCCTCGGTCAGGTAGATCGGCAGGAGCACCGCGAACACGACGATGAGGCCGAAGAACACGAGCCACACGAAGCCCGTGATCGCCTGCGAGGCGATGAGCCGTCCCACGGGGATCTTCACGAGGCTCTCGGGCACGACGTCGTCCTGGTCCACGCCGTGCACGATGTTCGTGACGTTCTCGCTGACCGTGTCGATCACGCGTCCGTGCGCGTCGCGCGGGCGAGCCGGTTGGCCGGTGCGGCGCTCCTCCTTGGCGGCGCGCGCGCCGGAGGCGAGGCGCAGGATGTCGGAGCGCACCCGCTCGGCGCGGTTCGCGCTGAGGTATTCGAGCGCGACGTCGGCGCCCGTTCCGGCGCCCTCGAGCGTGAGCTTCGCCATGCCGATGAGCCGGGCGGGGAAGGGACGCGTGAGGTTGACGCCCTGCACGCGGTCGAGCGGGGCCTGCCGCTGCGAGCGGAAGATGATGCCCTTCTTCACCTCGACGCTCTCCCCCGTCACGCGGAACTGGTGGAAGCGCCACACCATCCAGTACCCGAGGATGAAGGCGGCCACGAGCACGAGCGTCACGAGCAGCGCGATGAGGATGAGGTTGTTCGCGAAGATCCAGTCGAGCGGATCGAGCTCGCCGTAGTCGACGGCGTCGTCTTCGAGCTCGCCCGCCGGGGCGACGAAGCTGACGAACCAGTAGATCACGCGGTCGCGCATGCTGTTGAGCACGATGCCCGCGACGACGAGGAGCACGAGCCCGCCCTTGAAGAGCGGAGTCAGCGGGTGCAGGCGGTGCCACTCGCCGTCGACGAGCGACGAAGACCCGCCGCCGGGGAGGGCCGAGGCCGGCGCGCCCTCGTCCTGCCGGACGGCGGCGTCCTCGGGCTCGGGCGCCCCGGGGTGCGGGCCGGTCACAGCCCGGTCCTGCGGGTCTCGGCGACGTCGATGAGGGTGTCGCGCAGCTCCTCCGCCGCCTGCTGGGCCAGCCCCGGGATCTCGACGCCCGTCGTCGCCGCGGCCGTCACGAGCTTGAGCTTGGCGACGCCGAACATGCGGTCGAGGGGTCCGTGGGTGATGTCGATGAGCTGCATGCGCCCGTACGGGACGGCGACCATGCGCTGCCAGAGGATCCCCTTGCGGAAGACGATGTCGTCGCCGCGCAGCATGTAGCCGAGGGCCTTCGCCTGTCGCGGCAGGATGATGAGGCTGATGACCTGCATGAGGACGATGATCCCCGCCGGGATCCACACCCAGCTCTGGTCGAAGACGAAGAACACGACGCACGCGGCGATCACGACGAGCGCGAGCAGCACGACCTCCTGCAGCACCTGCGAGACGACGTACTTGCGGGAGATCTGGTGCCACGCGCCGTCGAGCGCGAGCCCCTGCCTGCGCGGCTCGCGGATGCGGTCGAACGTGCCCTCGTCGAGAGACGCCGGGGAGGCGACGGGCTCGCGCTCCGCGGGGAACTCGGGCTCCGTGACGACGGGGATGCCCGGCTCCGCGGGGGCCGGCTCCTGCGCGGGCGCGACGCCGGCCGGCCAGCCGGCGGGGGGCTGCGGGGCGGGCTGACCGGGAGCGGGTGCGCCGTACGCGGGAGGCGTCTCGGGTCGCGGCGCCCCGCCGTACGCCGGCGGAACGGGAGCGCCGTAGGGCGGCTGTCCCGGGGCGCCCGCCGGAGGCGGAACGGGAGCACCCAGCGACGGCTGTCCCGGGGTCGTCGCCGGAGCGCCATACGGCTGCTGTCCCGGCTCGCCCACCGGGGGCGGAACCGGGGCACCGGACGACGGCTGCCCGGCGCCCGCCGGAGGCGTGACGGGGGCTCCGGGCGCGGGATCGACGCGCGGGGCCGCGGGTGCCGCGGGCGGCGGCACGGGAGCGCCCGGCAGATCCGCCGCGGGCGCGGGCGGCACGGCGGGGGCCTGCGGAGCGGATCCGCCGGGTGCCGGGGCCTCCGGCGCGGGCCGGGCGCCGTCCTCCTGCCCGTCGGCGGGGGGCCGCTGACGCGAGCGTCGCAGCGGGGGCCCGTCGGGAGCCGCGGGCGCGGACCCCGTGTCAGGGGTCGCGTCGTCAGAACTCGGGTTCGGCTCCGGGCTCGGGGGCGTCTGGCTGTCGCTCATCAGGATCCTTCGGCAGGGTGCAGAGGTTCTCCGCGATGAGCGCCAGCACCACGAGGGCCAGCCCCGCGAGTACGGTGGCGATCACCGGCGCCAATGAGCCTAACCCGGGAGTCACCGGGCGCGTGAGAAGGAAGAGCAGCAGTCCGGCCCCCGCGCCGCCCACGAGCGCGCCGACGAGCGCCGACGCCTTCGCGAGCACCGCGATGCGCAGGGCGCGGAACGGATCCACCCGGGGGCCCTTCTCGCTCGTCACCGCGCGCCGCACCTGCCAGGCGAGCGCGAGGCAGCCGAGCCCGAGCAGCACGAGGAGGATCGGCAGCATCGTCGCGGGGGTGAACGTCGGGCGACCCGACGCGGTGAGCGCGTGGTCGAGGAGGAAGCCGGCCGCCGCCCCGGCGAGGGCGAACAGCGCGATCGTCGTCGCGCGGGTGCGGGTCATGTGCCCTCCCGCAGCCGCTCGAGCAGGGCGCGGACGGGCCCCCTCCCCGGGATCTCGGCGTCCGGATCGACCTGCAGCCACGGCGCGAGCACGAAGTCGCGCTCGTGGGCGCGGGGATGCGGGAGGGTGAGCGCCGGGTCGTCGGAGACGACGTCGCCGTAGGCGATGAGGTCGAGGTCGAGGGTGCGGTCGCCCCACCGCTCCCGCCGCACGCGGCCGTGACGATCCTCGATCTCGTGGAGCATCGCGAGCAGCATCGCGGGGGCGAGCCTCGTGCGCACGAGCGCGACCGCGTTGAGGTATCCGGGCTTCGTCTCGTCGGGCCCGTCGAGCGTCAGCGCGACCGACTCGATGGGGTCGGAGCAGACGACGCGGTCGGTCAGCGGCATCGCCGCGAGCGCGTCGACCGCGCCCGCGAGGGCGCCGTCGCGGTCGCCGAGGTTTGCCCCGAGCGCCACGACCGCGTCGACGGGCTCGGCCGCGTCGCGACGGGGGGCGTCGCGGATCGGCTCGGCGAGGCGGCGGCTCATCGCTCGCTCCTCGACCGCGTGATGCGCACCGACACGTCGTCGAACGGCGCGGCGATGGGCGCGTGCGGCTTGTGCACCGTGACGCGCACCTCGTCGACGCGCGGATCCTCGAGCACGGCGTCGGCGATGCGAGCGGCGAGCGTCTCGATGAGGTCGACGGGGTCGCCCTCGACGATGCGGACGACCCGCTCGGCGAGCTCGCCGTAGTGCACGGTGTCGGCGACGTCGTCCGACGCGGCGGCGGGGGCGAGGTCGAGCAGGAGGCGCAGGTCGATGCGGAAGTCCTGGCCCCGCTCGCGCTCGAATCCGAAGACGCCGTGCCGCCCGAAGGCGGTGAGGCCGGTCAGCTCGATCGCGTCGCGGGCGGTCATCGGGCTCCCTCCCACGCGTCGAGCACGGCGAGCGCGTCGCGGGTCGCGGCGACGTCGTGCACGCGCACGCCCCACGCCCCCGCCTGCTGGGCGAGGACGCTCGTGACGGCCGTGGCGAGGTCGCGCCGGTCGCGCGAGGCGTCGTCGCCGATGGCGCCGGCGAGGAACCGCTTGCGCGACGTGCCGACGAGCACGGGCGGCCCGATCCGGACGATCCGCTCGAGGCCGCGCAGCAGCTCCCAGTTGCGCTCCCCGGCCTTCGCGAAGCCGATGCCGGGGTCGAGCACGAGGCGTCCGGCGGGGATCCCCGCCTCCCCCGCCGCCGCGGTGCGCGCGGCGAGCTCGTCGGTCGTCTCGGCGACGATGTCGTCGTAGGAGGCGCGGGCGTACATGTCGGCCGAGGGGCCGCGCCAGTGTCCGATGACCAGCGTCGCCTCGGTCGCGGCGACCGCCGCGAGCATCCCGTCGTCGGCCAGGCCGCCCGAGACGTCGTTGACGATCGACGCCCCCGCGCGCACGGCGTCGGCCGCCACGTCGGCGCGGTACGTGTCGATGCTCACGACGGCGCCTGCGGCGGCGAGCCGCTCGACGACGGGCAGCACCCGGCGGCGCTCCTCCTCGGATCCCACGGGCTGCGCTCCGGGCCTGGTCGACTCGCCGCCCACGTCGAGGATGGTCGCGCCGGCGTCGCGCAGGGCCAGGCCGTGCGCGACCGCGTCGTCGGGGTCGGCGTGCTCGCCGCCGTCGCTGAACGAGTCGGGCGTGACGTTGACGACGCCCATGATCTCGATCACGGCGCGTCCCCGTCGCCCCCGCGCGGGGCGACGGGTGCCTCCGCCGCGCGGTTCTGCACGCCGATGATGATGTAGGCGGCCATCTCGGCGCGCGCGGCGGCGGTCGCGAGCTCCCCGCGCGCCGCGACCGTCACGGTCGAGGCGTCGGGACGGGCGTCGCCGCGCATCGTGAGGCACTCGTGGGCCGCGTCGAGCATCACGAACACGCCCTTGGCCTCGAGCGCTGTGGCGATCGCGTCGGCGACCTGCTCGCCGAGGCGCTCCTGCACCTGCGGGCGGGAGGCGACGATGTCGATCACCTTGGCGAGGGAGCCGATCCCCACGACCCGATCGCCCGGCAGGTACGCGATGTGCGCGCGGCCTGCGAAGGGCAGCAGGTGGTGCTCGCAGATCGACCGGAACCGGATGTCGCGCACGAGCACCGCGCCGGTCGGCGCCGTCTCGGGAGCGGGCCCGTGGGAGACGTCGATCGTGCGCTGCAGCGGCTCGGTCGCGTCGCGCCCGAGCCCCGAGAAGAACTCCTCGGCGGCCTGCGCGACGCGGGCGGGCGTCTCGCGCAAGCCAGGGCGATCCGGATCCTCGCCGATCGCGAGGAGGAACTCGCGGGTGAGCTCGCGCACCCGCTGCTGGTCGACCGTCACCGGGCCTCCTCGCGCTACGCGGTCGCCGGGCGGGCGGACCCGCCGGTCGCGGGACGGCTCTCCGCCTGTCCGCTCGCCTGCTCGGCCGCGCTCTGCGCCGCGACGCCCTCCGCCGCGCCGCGACGCGGCACGTCGATGGGGGGAAGCGGGGAGACGGGCCGCTCGCTCGACGACAGCCACTGGGGGCGCTCGTCGATCCGGCGCACGTCGTGGAAGATCTCGGCGATCTGCTTGTGGTCGAGCGTCTCGTGCTCGAGGAGGGCGGCCGCGAGGCGGTCGAGGACGTCGCGGTTCGCGTTGAGCGCCTCGTACGCCTCGTCGTGGGCCTGCTCGATGAGCTGCCGCACCTCGCGGTCGATGCGCTCCGCCGTGGTCTCCGAGTAGTCGCGCCCCTGGCCCATGTCGCGGCCCATGAACACCTCGCCCGACGAGCCGGCGACCTTCACGGGCCCGATGTCGCTCGTCATGCCGTATTCGGTGACCATCTTGCGGGCGATGCTCGTCGCCTTCTCGATGTCGTTCGCGGCGCCCGTGGTCGGGTCGTGGAACACGATCTCCTCGGCGACACGACCGCCCATCGCGTAGGTGAGCTGATCCTGCAGCTCGTTGCGCGTGACCGAGTACTTGTCGTCGACGGGCATCACCATCGTGTAGCCGAGCGCCTTGCCGCGCGGCAGGATCGTGATCTTTGTGACGGGATCCGAGTGGTTCATCGCCGCCGCCGCGAGCGCGTGTCCGCCCTCGTGGTAGGCCGTGATGAGCTTCTCCTTGTCCTTCATCACGCGGGTGCGGCGCTGCGGACCGGCGATGACGCGGTCGATCGCCTCGTCGAGCGCGCGGTCGTCGATCAGCTGCGCGTCGGAGCGGGCGGTGAGCAGCGCGGCCTCGTTGAGCACGTTCGCGAGGTCGGCGCCCGAGAAGCCGGGGGTCTTGCGCGCGACGTCCTCGAGGTCGACCGAGTCGGCGAGGGGCTTGCCGCGGCCGTGCACCTCGAGGATCTGCAGACGGCCCTTCATGTCGGGGGCGTCGACGCCGATCTGGCGGTCGAAGCGGCCGGGACGCAGCAGCGCGGGATCGAGGATGTCGGGGCGGTTGGTCGCCGCGATGACGATGACGTTGGCCTTGGGATCGAAGCCGTCCATCTCGACGAGCATCTGGTTGAGCGTCTGCTCGCGCTCGTCGTGCCCGCCGCCCATCCCTGCACCGCGGTGACGGCCGACGGCGTCGATCTCGTCGATGAAGATGATCGCGGGGGCGTGCTCCTTCGCCTGTGTGAACAGGTCGCGCACGCGGCTCGCGCCGACGCCGACGAACATCTCGACGAAGTCGGATCCCGAGATCGGGTAGAACGGCACGCCCGCCTCGCCGGCGACGGCGCGCGCGAGCAGGGTCTTTCCCGTTCCGGGAGGGCCGTAGAGCAGCACGCCCTTGGGGATCCGCGCGCCGAGCGCCTGGAACTTCGAGGGGTCGGAGAGGAACTCCTTGATCTCCTGGAGCTCCTCGACCGCCTCGTCGGCTCCCGCGACGTCCGCGAAGGTGACGTCGGGGTTCTCCTTCGTGACGTTCTTCGCGCGCGACTTGCCGAACTGCGCGATCTTGCCGCCGCCCTGCGCGTTCGACAGGAGGAACCAGAACAGCAGTCCGAGCAGCAGCACGGGGATCATGATCGACAGCAGGCTGCCGAAGAACGACGGCTGCGGGACGGCGTCGTCGAAGCCCTCCTCGGGCGCGGCCTTCTCGACGGCGTCGACCACCTCGTCGGCGCGCGCGCCGACGTAGTAGAACTGCACGTTCTCGGATCCCTCGAACGCCTTCGAGAGCGTCAGGTCGACGCGCTGATCGCCGTCGGTGATGAGCACCTCGGTGACCGTGTCGCCGCCCAGCAGCTCGAGACCCTGCTGGGTCGTGACCTGCTTGGGTCCGGCGAAGTTCGAGATGAGGGAGAACCCGGCGACGAGCAGCACGATGATGAGCAGCACGTACAGGAACGGGTTGCGGGCGAGCTTCTTGGCGTTCATAGTGCGGGGAAGTCCCAGCTCCTCCAGGAGATCGACGCGCGGGTCGCGGCCCAGCGCAGGTCGTTCCAGGCTACCCGCGCGACGCTATGCCGCGTCTGTGATTCGCCGACGGCGGAACCCCCGCTGGCTCCCGAGGTCAGTTGTAGACGTGGCGGGCGAGCACCGCGACGTCGCGCAGGCCGCGGTAGCGCTCGTCGTAGTCGAGGCCGTAGCCCACGACGAAGTCGTTCGGGATGTCGAAGCCGACGTACCTGCTGTCGATCTCGACCTTCATGGCGTCGGGCTTGCGGAGCATCGCGAGCACCTCGATCGACGCGGCGCCGCGGGTGGCGAAGTGCTCGAGCAGCCAGCTGAGGGTGAGGCCCGAGTCGATGACGTCCTCGACGACGAGTACGTGCTTGCCCTCGAGCGGCGTGTCGAGGTCCTTGCGGATCTGCACGACCCCGCTCGACTTGGTGGACGAGCCGTAGCTCGACACCGCCATCCAGTCCATGGGCGCGTCGATGGTGAGGTGGCGCGCGAAGTCGGCCATCACCATGACGGCGCCCTTCAGCACGCCGACGAGCAGGATGTCCTTGCCCGCGTAGTCGCGGTCGACCTCCGCCGCGAGCTCCGCGAGCTTGTCCTGGATCTGCTCGTCTGTCACGAGCACACGTTCGAGGTCTCCGGCGATGTCTGCGGCGCGCATACGCGGAATCTTACGAGCGACCGGCTGTGAACACGACCCGTCCCCCGTCGCGGCGCGCCGTGCAGCCCGGCAGGTCGATCGGCCCCTGGCCGCGCCAGTCGGTCGCGAGGCGCGCCACCTCGAGCGTCTGGGAGCGCGTGAGGCTCGCGCCGAACTCGCTGTCGACGACGAGCCGGATGATGCGGTTCCGGATCGCCGGCGGATTCGCCGCGAGGGCCGCGGCCGAGACCGCGATGCCCGCCTCGGCGTGCTCGACGATGTCCTCGATCGTCTCGTCGATCATGTCGGCGAACGCCTCGTCGTCCTCGCGCATCTGCTCGGCCGTGCGGGCGAGGGCGGCGGCCACTCCGGGCCCGAGCTCGCGTTCGAGCACGGGCAGCACGCTGCGGCGCACCCGCACGCGGCGGAACCGCTCGTCCTCGTTGTGGGGATCCTGCCACGGCTCGAGGCCGCTCGCGGCGCAGAACGCCCGCGTGGTCTTGCGGCGCACGTCGAGGAGGGGGCGGATCCACGCGAGCCCGCGCTGGTCGACGCGGTGCGGCGACATGCCGGACAGGCTGCGGGCGCCGGATCCGCGGGCGAGGGCGAGCAGCACGGTCTCGGCCTGGTCGTCGAGGGTGTGGCCGAGGAGCACGGCGGCGGCGTTCGACGTCCAGGCGGCCCCGTCGAGCGCCAGGTAGCGGGCATCACGCGCCGCGGCCTCGGGGCCGCCCCGCGTACCGACCTCGGCGATCATCGTGCGGGCGTCCGCGATCCCGAGCCCCCTCGCCGCCTCGGCGGCGCGCTGCGCGACCTCCGACGCCCCCTCCTGCAGCTGGTGGTCGATCGTGACGCTCGCCACCTCGACGCCGAGCCGCGGCCCTTCATGCGCGGCGGCCGCGGCGAGGGCGAGCGAGTCGGGGCCGCCCGAGAGGGCGACGAGGATCGTCGCCCCGCTGTTCTCGAAGGGGGCGAGCGAGAGGCGCACGGCGCGGCGCACGGCCGCGATGGAGGGATCCAGCACGCCCCCACGGTATCCGGATCCCGTGTCGGCCGTGCCGCCGGGATAGGGTGTCACCGGTCCCTTCCGACGCATTCCAAGGAGCGATACGACAATGGGCGCGTACGACGCAGTCATCGAGATCCCGCGCGGCAGCCGCGTGAAGTACGAGGTCGACCACGGCTCCGGCCGCGTGTTCCTCGACCGTGTCCTGTACACGACGTTCGGCTACCCCACCGACTACGGCTTCTTCGAGAACACGCTGGGCGAGGACGGCGACCCGCTCGACGTGCTCGTCGTCATGGATCACTCGGTCTACCCGGGCGTCGGCGCGTCGGTGCGCCCCGTGGCCGTGCTGAAGATGAGCGACGAGGCCGGCGGCGACGACAAGGTCGTGGCGGTGCTCGCGAAGGACCCGCGCTGGGAGCACATCCAGGACGTCTCGGACCTCCCGGAGTACACCCGCAAGGAGATCGCGCACTTCTTCGAGCACTACAAGGACCTCGAGCCCGGCAAGTGGGTCAAGGTCGACGAGTGGGGCGACGCGGCCGAGGCCGAGCGCCTCGTCCAGGAGGCCTACGAGCGCTTCGACGCCGAGGAGGGCAAGACGAAGACGCAGGGCGAGGGCGAGTTCCCCGACACCCGCGCCTGACGCGCGCACGACGAAGGGGCCCGGCGATGCCGGGCCCCTTCTCGCGTTCCCGCGGACGTCAGAGGTAGATGCCGCGATCCGCCATGAACGGGACGGGGTCGACGGTCGGGCCGCCCACATACACCTCGAAGTGCAGGTGGCAGCCGAACGAGTTGCCGGTGTTGCCCTCGTAGGCGATGACCTGTCCCGCGCTGACCTGCTGGCCGTAGCCGACCGCGATGCCGCCGTCGACGATGTGCGCGTAGCCGGTGCCGATGCCGCCGCCGTGCTCGATGCGCACGTAGTTGCCGTAGCCGCCGTTGTATCCGGCGTAGGTGACGGTGCCGGAGTTGGCGGCGACGATCGCGGATCCGCAGCCGGCCGCGAGGTCGGTGCCGGCGTGCAGCGAGGTCGAGCAGTAGGACGGCCCGCAGATCTGGTTGCGGTAGCCGTAGCCCGAGGTGATGACCGCGCCGCTGTGCGGGTGGGTCCAGCCGCCGCTTCCGCTGCCGCCCCCGCCGGGGTTCGGCGCGGGCTGCGAGGGCTGGGGGTTCGGTGCGGGAGCGGCGGGAGTCCCGCCTCCGCCCGGGTTCTGGCTCTGCTCGCGGCGGCGGCGCTCCTCTTCCTCGCGGGCGCGGCGCTCGGCCTCCTCGGCCGCCTTGCGGCGGCGCTCCTCCTCGAGGCGGCGCTGCTCCTCCTCATACGCCTTCCTCGCGGCGACGCCCTCGCGGTACTCCTCGACCGTCTTCGAGGTCGTGTCGCGGAGGGCGGCGAGCTGCTGCTCGAGCGTGACGAGGTGGGTCTCCTGGTCGGCGAGCGCCTGCTCGGCCGCGGCCTGCGCGGCCTGCGCCTCCTGGAGCTTCTGCTCGGCGATCTTCTGCAGGCGGTCGCGCTCCTTGCGCGCCTCCTCCGCCTGGTCGCTGAGGTGCTGCGCGGAGTCGCGGGCGGCGACGGCCGCCGCGTAGATCGACTCGTTGCGGGAGGCGAGCTTGTCCATCTGGCCGAGCTTGGCGAGCAGCTCGTCGGCGTTCGCGGCCGAGTCGGCGAACAGCACCTCGTAGGGCGTGCTCTCGCCGCCGGTGCGGGCGAGCGAGGAGGCGACCTTCGCCGCGGCCTGCGCGGCCTCATCGGCCTTGGTCGACTCGTCGTCCGCCTGCTGCTGCAGCTCCTCGGCGCGGAAGGACGCCTCGTAGAAGTCCTGCTGGGCCTCGTAGTACTCCTCGCCCGCGATGCGGGCGGCCTCCTGCGCGGCGGCGACGCGGTTCTTGAGGTCGGCGATGTACCCCTCGATGCGGCGGATCTCTCCGGCCTTCGCGCTCTGGTTGCCGCGCGCCCGCTCGACGTCCTCCCACGTGGGGTAGTCGGCGGGGTCGTAGCTGACGGCCCACGCGGAGCCGGGGCTGCGGAGTGACCCGTAGACGCCGAGGCCGAGCACGCCGATCGCGCCGGCGGCGAGAGCGCTCCGGCGGGAGACGGATCCCCACAGCGCCTTCTTCTCCTCGCGCGTGGGCGCGCAGTCGCAGGGCACGGCGGCGTCGGGTGCGTCGTCGATCGGTTTCACATCCGTCACACTAACAACACCTCGCTCATCCGCAACGCCTGTCTCCCTGTGCATCAGGTCTTCCTCCTCGCGCGCACGTGGGCGCGCGCGAGCGTCTTCTCGAGCCCCGCGCCGTGCTCCGCCTTCGCGAGGCAGACGCCGCCTCCCCGCGTCAGCATGCGCCCTGGGGAAGCCGGATCGCGTGCGCCACGCCCGGGAGCGAGGGGATTTTGCGTGGGCGCAGAAGCTGTGCGTATGATTATCTGGTTGGCGCGTGAGCCCCCGCGGTTCGCCACACGGCCCCATCGTTTAGCGGCCTAGGACACCGCCCTTTCACGGCGGCAGCACGGGTTCGAATCCCGTTGGGGTCACACGAGCTGATACAATAGAAAATCGTGCGAAAGCACATCATGGCCCTGTAGCGCAGTTGGTTAGCGTGCCGCCCTGTCACGGCGGAGGTCGCGGGTTCAAGTCCCGTCAGGGTCGCTCTGAGCGACGGGCCTTCTTTCGAGAAGGCCTGTCGCATAAGATGCGGCAACACAGCCGTACGGCTCTGTAGCTCAGTTGGTAGAGCGTTCGACTGAAAATCGAAAGGTCACCGGATCGACGCCGGTCGGAGCCACTGAACCCCCGCGTAGCTTCTACATCGCGGGGGTTCTTTCACGTCCGGGGCCGGTTGCCCTTCTCTCCGCGCCGTCGCTCCCGCGCAGCGCGCTGAGTGACCGAGAAATCGCCGAGTGACCAAGATATTTCGTGGTCACTCGGCGATTTCTTGGTCACTCGACGCGCGCAGGCGCGCGGGCGATCCGGCCGTCCACGACGGTCACGAGCGCGTCGAGCGCGTCGCGGTGCACGAGGTCGTGCGTGACGAGCAGGGTCGCCGTGTCGCGCTCATGCGTGAGCCGGGCGATGAGGCGCATGATCTCCGCGCCGCGCTCCTGGTCGAGAGCGCTCGTCGGCTCGTCCACGAGCAGCACGTCGGGATCGTGGACGAGCGCGCGGGCGATCGCGACGCGCTGACGCTGACCGCCGGAGAGCTGGTGCGGCCGCCGGTCCGCGTGATCGGCGAGACCGACCTCCTCGAGGAGCTCATCGGCCTGCGCCCGGACGGCCGAGCGACGAGCGCGGCTCCCGCCCCCGAGCTCCGCCATCACCCGCAGCTGCTCCCGCGCGGTGAGGGAGGGCAGCAGGTTCGACTGCTGGAACACGATGCCGATGCGCTCGCGCCGCAGCGCCGTCGCCTCGGTCCGCGACAGCCGAGCCGCGTCGATCGCGTCCGCGCCGTCGCCGATCAGCACCCGGCCCGCGTCCGGGCGGATCAGGGTCGCCGCCAGAGCGAGGATGCTCGACTTGCCGGACCCCGACGGCCCGGTGATGCCGGTCACGACGCCGTTCTCGCCGCGCAGCGTGACGCGGTCGACGGCCGTGATCAGGCGGTCCCCGTCGGGGAAGGTCAGGGTGACATCGTGCAGGGTGATCATCGGTGGCTCCCGAGAGCGGTGAGGGGGTCGGCCTTCGTGACGGCGCGCAGCGCGAACGCGGCGCCCGCGAGGCCCAGCGCGATCATGAGCGCGGCGGGCAGGAGGGTGGTGAGGGGGCTGAGCACGAACGGCAGCGCCTGACGCGCCAGCGCGCCGAGGCCGACGACCGCGGCGAGGCCCGCCCCGATCCCGGCCGCGAGCACGATGAGCGCCTGGCCGAGCGCGTCGCACACGAGGGATCCCGTCGTCGCGCCGAGCGCCTTCAGCACCGCGACATCGCCCGCGCGCTGCATCGTCCACACGGTGAAGAAGGCGCCCACGACGAGGGCGGAGACGCCGAAGAGCATGCCGATGATGAGGCCGAGCGAGCCGATCTCCGAGGTGAAGGCCTCGAGCGCGGCGAGGCTCGCGAGCGGCGTCTGCGCGACGGTCCCGGTGGCCGCGCCCACCGCCTCGACGTCGACATCGCCCGAGACGGCGAGCGCCGTCGGCTCGCCCGATCCGCCCACGCGGATGCTCGCGTCGCTCCAGGCATCCGGCGTCATCGCGACGACGGGCAGGTGGCTGTGCCAGACCTCCTCGCCGACCGCCGAGACCGTGTAGGCGCTGCCGGTGATGACGATGACGTCACCGACGGCGGCGCCGAGATCGTCCGCGGCGCCCGCCGACAGCCCGATCTCGTCGTCGCTCCTCGGGATCAGGGCGGCGAGAGTCCCCTCCCCCGCCGTGCGGTCCGGATCCATGCCGAAGAGAGCGACGCCGACGGCGTCGTCCGCATCCTCCCGAGAAGCGCGCGAGGACGCGATGCCGACCTGTTCGACGCGATCGGCGCCCTCCGCCGACCGCCACGCGTCCACGGCGGCCTCGTCGATCTCCGACGTCGCGAAGCTCGGGGATCCGTCTGCGGGCTGCTGCAGCACGATCCGCTCTCCCGGGATCTGCAGCACCGCCGAGACGTTCTGCGCCGCGAGGCCTCCCGTGAGGCCGGAGAGGAATCCGACGAGAAGGGTGATGAGGGCCACGACGACCCCGATGAGCAGGAAGCGTCCGCGGGCGAACCGCAGCTCTCTCCATGCGACGAACACGCTGTGCCTTTCCGCCCGCGGCGTCTGCGCGGGCTCTCGTTCGAGCCTCCCGCGGGGAGAACGCGCGAGCATCGCCCGTTCCCCCGCTTCCGGGATCCGACTTTCGGTTGATGCGCGGCGGCGAGCGCCGCCTAGTCTGGAGGCGTGCGACAGGCCCTCGACCCCGTGTTCTCGGGGCTGCGCTGGGGGCTCCACGCGCTGCTCGTCGGACTCGCCGTCTTCGCCGTCGCCCAGGCCGTCGCGCTCCGCTCGCCCACCGCGCCGGCCGCGGCCGCCGCCGCGACCGCGTTCGTCTCCGTCTACCTCGCCGGCGTCATCGCCGCCCATCGCGACCGCGCCGGCTCGCGCCGCGGGAGGAGCATCGCGTGGGCCGTCGCACTCACCGCGCTGTGGGCGCTGCTGATGTGGCTCAGCCCCGGGGGCGCCTACCTCGTGTTCCCCCTCTTCTTCCTCTGGATGCACCTCTTCCCGGGCGCGGGCGGCGTCATCGCGATCCTCGCGGCGACCGGCTGCGCGATCGTCGCGCTCGGACTGCATCACGGCTTCAGCGTCGGCGGCGTCATGGGGCCCCTCGTCGGCGCGGGGGTCGCGCTGCTCATCGGCCTCGCCTACCGCGCCATGGTGCGCGAGGCGGCGGAACGGGAGCGCCTGCTGGGTGAGCTGCTCCGCACACGTCGGCAGCTCGCGGAGACCGAGCGCGAGCAGGGCGCCCTCGAAGAGCGCTCCCGCCTCGCCCGAGACATCCACGACACCGTCGCACAGGGCCTCTCGAGCATCCAGATGCTCCTCCGCGCCGTCGAGCGCGACGCGGAGGAACCCGCGGCCGGATACCTGCGCCTCGCCCGCGAGACCGCGGCCGAGAGCCTCGCCGACACCCGTCAGATCATCCGCGAGCTCACCCCCGTGTCGCTCGGCGACGGCCTCCCGGCCGCGCTGCGGCGCCTCGGCGACGAGCAGTCCCGGCGCTCGGGGATCCGGATCGACGTCGAGGCCGGCGACATCGACCCGCCCATGCCGATCCAGACGGCGCTGCTGCGCATCGCTCAGGGAGCCGTCGCCAACGCCGTGCGGCACGCCGAGGCCTCGCGCATCGGCATCGTCCTCGATCGCCCCCGCGCCGGCGCGGTCTCCCTCGCGGTGCGCGACGACGGCCGCGGCTTCGACGCGGCGCAGGCGGCGACGGCGCCTGCCGGATCGGAGTCGTTCGGACTGCGGGCGATGCGCGAGCGCGTCGCGCAGCTCGGCGGAGAGATCGAGATCTCCTCCGCACCCGGCCGGGGGACGGCCATCGAGGTGACGCTCGAGGACGCTCAGCGAGAGGAGCGGCGCGCATGATCAGGATCCTCATCGCCGATGACCACCCCGTGGTGCGCGCTGGGCTGCGCGCCCTGCTCGCGACCGAGTCGGAGCTCGGCATCGTCGGCGAGGCCGCGACGCCCGACGAGGCGGTGGAGCTCGCGGCCCGTCTGTCGCCGGACGTGGTGCTGATGGATCTCCAGTTCGGCCTCGCGCAGACGGGCGCGGACGCGACCCGCCGCATCCGGGCGGGCGACGAGCCGCCCGCGGTGCTCGTGCTCACGAACTACGACTCGGACGGGCACATCCTCGGAGCCGTGGAGGCCGGGGCCAGCGGATACCTGCTGAAGGACGCTCCACCCGAGGAGCTCGTCGCCGCCATCCGGGCCGCATCCGCCGGCGAGAGCGCCCTCGCTCCCGCCGTCGCCCGCCGCCTCCTCGCACGCATGCGCGCGCCGCGGGTCAGCCTCAGCGCACGCGAGACGGAGGTGCTGCGCCTCGTCGCGGCCGGCGCGTCGAACACCCGCATCGCGGACGCGCTGCACATCAGCCACGCCACCGTGAAGTCGCACCTCGTGCACATCTACACGAAGCTCGACGTGTCCTCGCGCACGGCCGCCGTCGCCGCCGCGCGCGAGGGCGGGATCATCGACTGACGCCGGGCGGGGCGTCGCGGCTCGCCGAGTGACCACGAAATCACCGACCGACCAAGATATTTCGTGGTCGCTCGGTGATTTCGTGGTCGCTCGCGGCGCGAGAGGTCGCGGGGATCCGGGGCGCCCCTAGGCTGTCGCCATGACGAAGGTCGCGCTGAACTACCCGGCCCCGATCCCCGTCGGCCACCGCGTGGAGCTCACGTGGTTCGAGGACGCGCGGCCGGCGAAGAGGCGCGACCGCGTCGAGTGGTCGGCGCCGCACGCGCGCCCCGTCGTCCGCGACCTCGAGACGGGGATCCGCTACATGAACCACAGCCACGCCTCGATCGGATCCAACGGCGGCCAGGTCTTCGCACCGCGCGACATGCCGTTCGCACCGCGCCCCGAGCTCGCCGTGCGCGAGGTGTGGACCGCGCGCGTGACGGCGTGCACGCTCGTCTACCTCGAGGGCTTCCCCGCGCAGCACACGATGCTCGACATCGAGCCGATCGACGAGGGCTGACCGCCTCTCCGCGGGAGCACCCGGGGGCGCGGCGGATCGGCCGCCCGTCAGTCCGCGCGAGGCGGCGTGCGGAACCTCTCCGCCTCGGCGGTGCCGACCGGCGGCCGATAGCGGTCGTCCCTCGCGGACGATGCGCGCGTCTGCCGCACGACGCCCGTCACGATCAGCGTCACCGCGATCGCCATGCCCACGAGACCCGGCACGACGACGACCGGCAGATCGCCCGCGATCCCCCAGACGAACAGCCCGACCGCGATGGCCTCCAGCAGGAGGCCCGCGAGGGTGAGTCCCGTCAGCTTCATGATCCCCCATCCTCTCCGTCGTGCGCCGGGGGCGCCACCATGACCTGGTCGGTGCGCGGCAGGCCGTCGACGGGCCCCTCGTCTCCGTCGAGCACGAGACCCGCGAACGACATCGGGATGCCCTGGGCCGCGACCGGGTTCTCGCGGTCCATGATCTGCGCGTGCACGTGCGGCTCGCTCGTGTTGCCCGTGTTGCCGCACCGGCCGATCGTCTGGCCCGCGCGCACGCGGTCGCCGACCGCGACGGACGCGGATCCGCACTGCAGGTGCGCGACGAGGGCGTACGCGCCGTCGTCGCCGCGGATCGTCACGTGGTTGCCGAGGATCCGCCGGACCCCGCCGAGCTCGCGCACCAGCCCCTCCGCCATCATGACGACGACGCCGAGCGTGTTCGACCGCGCCCGGTGGTCGCTCTGACGGTCGTCGACGCGCACCACGACGCCGTCGATCATCGCCCGCACCGGCGCGCCGAACGCCGGATACTCCGCCGGGTCGCGGAACGGCTCCCCGCCGAACGCGGGCCGCAGGGGGCCGTCCGGCTCGGCGACGAGGTCGATCGCATAGGCCTGCCCGTACATCCGCACGCCGTGGCTCGGCACCTTCGACGCGGGGCTGTTCATCCCGCGCCAGCGCCCCGAGACCGGCGAGACCACGCGCACCGCGCTCCGCTCGGGCAGCAGCCGGGATCCCGCGAGCGCGAGCAGCCCGCACAGCGCCATGCCGGCGAGCGCGACCAGCACGAGCACCCACCGCACCCGCTCGACCGGGTCGGGCAGATCGGCGAGACCTGCGAGCACGAGGACGAGGATCGCGGCGACGGCGACGACGTAGATCGCCGCGCGGTGCCGGTACGCCCCGGCGAGCGCGCGCCTCATCGCTCGGCCGCCACGATGCACACGAGGAGGGGCACGATGCGGCCCGCGGGGATCTCGTAGCTCCCGCGCCCGCTCTGCCGCACCCACCCGGCCGCGACGAGCTGGCGCAGGTGGTGATGCAGCTGCCCCGTCGTGCCGAGCTCGTCGAGCGCCGCCAGCGCGGCCGTCGTGCGCACGCCCTGCAGGATGCGCCGCAGCAGCTCCACGCGCACGGGATGGCCGAGGGCCGCGAACGCCGTCGCGCGGTCGCCCCACTCGACCTCGATGAGCCCCTCGGACCCCGCCTCCTGCTGCCAGGAGACGGTGCCACCCGTCGGCACCTCGACGGATCCGACCATCATCACGGATCCGCGCGCGGTCGTCTCGTCCTGCCCGCGCCGGGCCACGAGCCCGTCGAGCGCCCAGTAGGTCTCGTCGTCGGGCGCGGCGGGCGGAGCGACAGGCGCCCGGGAGCCCTCGAGCGCGGCGACGCGCTCGGCGAGGGCGCGCACGGCATCGCGGAGATCGGCATCGTCGTCCATGCCGCCAAAGTACGTTAAGACGTATCTGCATATCAAGGGGCGGCGCGCGGATCAGCGCGAGACGCGGCCCGCCGCTCAGACCACGCGGAACGTCGAGGCGATCGCCTCGTCCGACAGCATCGCGTCGATCGACGACCGCGGGGATCCGGCGTACTTGCGCTCGACCTCGTCGCTGATCGCCCGCTGCAGCGGGTCGTCGGCGGCGATCGGCTCGAGCCCGACGTCGACGCGCGGCAGCTCCAGAGCCGCCGCCCGATCGCGCTCGGCCACCGCCCCGTCGCCGTCGACGAACGCGACGGGACGGCCCGCGCGCACGTGCCGGCACCACCACGACGTCTCGCCGTACGCCGAGCGGATGTAGGGCACGCCGTCCACGACCATCGACCAGATGGGGGTCGCCGTCGCCTCGCCGCTCTGCCGCCTCGTCACGACGGCCACGACCTTCGTCTCGTCCAGCAGGGTCACCACGTGTTCGGAAGCCATGACCCGACGCTACCCCGCGGCCGAGGGCCAGGGGCCGATCCCGGACATGACGAGGGCCCCGATCCTGTGGATCGGGGCCCCCGCCTCTCGTGAGCGGACGATCAGTCGTCTCGCAGGTCTTCCTTCTTCTCGTTCTTCGCCTTCACGGCGTCGCGCTCGGCCTCTGCCTTCTTCACGTTGGCTTCGGCCTTGAGCTCGTCGATCTTGTCGGAGGCCTTGTCGACGACGTCCTCAGCGGATCGCTTGACCTTCTCGCCCGCTGCTTCGGCTGCGTCCTTGGCGTTGTCCAGAACTCCCATCCGACTCCTTCCTCTCGACGATCGGTGTGTCCTCACCGTACACATCCCCGCCCCTCGGGGGAAGCCCCTTCGCGAACGGAATCCGGCCGCCCCTCCCAGACGCGCGGCCTACCCTGGATCCGTGCTCGCGAAGGTCCTGCTCTTCTACGTCTTCACGCCCCTCGCCGACCCCGAGGCGGTGCGCCTGTGGCAGCGCGATCTGTGCGAGATGCTGGGATTGCGCGGGCGGATCCTCGTCTCGCGCCACGGCATCAACGGCACGCTCGGCGGCGAGATGTCGGCGCTCAAGGCCTACGTGCGCAAGACGAAGCAGTACGCGCCGTTCCGCGGGGCGGACATCAAGTGGTCGGCGGGCACGGGCCTCGACGACGAGGGGCGGAGCCTCGACTTCCCGCGCCTGTCGGTGAAGGCGCGCGACGAGATCGTGTCGTTCGGCGCAGCCGACGAGCTGACCGTCGACGCGTCGGGCGTGGTGGGAGGCGGAGCGCACCTCGCCCCTGGCGAGCTGCACCGGCTCGTGGAGACGAGGGACGACGTCGTGTTCTTCGACGGCCGCAACGCCTTCGAGGCTGAGATCGGGCGCTTCCGCGACGCGATCGTGCCCGACGTCGAGACCACCCGCGACTTCGTCGCCGAGCTGGACTCGGGGCGCTACGACCACCTGAAGCACCGGCCCGTCGTGACGTACTGCACGGGAGGCATCCGCTGCGAGGTGCTGTCGAGCCTCATGACCGCACGCGGCTTCGGCGAGGTGTACCAGCTCGACGGCGGCATCGTGCGCTACGGCGAGACGTTCGGCAACGCGGGCCTGTGGGAGGGATCCCTCTACGTGTTCGACGGCCGCGAGTCGATGACGTTCGGCGACGACGCCGCCGTGCTCGGGCGATGCGCGTCGTGCGGGGCTCCGGACGAGCGGATGGTGAACTGCGCCGACGAGGCGTGCCGATCCCGCGTCGTGCTGTGCGGCGACTGCGGGGATCGCGCCGTCTGCTCCCGCCACGCCGTGGCGGCCTGAGGGACGGGTCGCGCGCCTCCCGTCCGCTCGATCGGGCGGATCCGCTCTCCTCAGGGGACGCGGACGGACGATCGGCGCAGCTCCCGCACCGCTGACCGCCGCGGCGCGTAGACCACGAGGGAGTGGAACGTGAAGCGCGCGACGAACGCGACCGCGAGGGTCACCGCCGTCGCGAGCACGCTCGAGACGTGCCAGGTCTCGACCATGAGCGCCATGACGGGGATGCGCACGGCCGCCTCGACGTTGTTGAACAGGAACGAGTGGGCGAACCGCCCCCCGAACCCTCGCGCCTGCTCCCGCATGTCGCGGAACACGAACCGCTCGATGAGCAGGAAGTTGCCGATGATCGTCGCCTCCGCTCCGACGACCGCGGCCGCGATGTAGCCGACGCCGAGGCTCGTGAGCGCCCAGACGATGCCGATGTTCGCGACGGCGCCGAGCGCGCCGATGAGGGCGAACAGGCTCATCTTGCCGAACCGCAGCAGAGCGAGCTGGTGGAGGAAGCGCGCGCCCTGCGCGAGCGACGCCTTCGACCGCCCCGCGAAGCGGTCGCCGAACGCGAACGGCACCTCGGCGACGCGCAGCGGCTGCCGAACGAGGATCTCCAGCAGGATCTTGAAGCCGCGGGGCCGCAGCGTCTCGAGATCGAGCGCGCGGCGGTCGACGGCGAAGAACCCCGTCATCGGGTCGGTCACGTCGCGCAGGCGCACGGGGAACATCGCGCGGGTGACGGCGTTGGATCCGCGCGAGACGAGCTCGCGGGTGCGGTCGGCGAGGCCCCCGGCGCTGCCGCCGCCCGCGTAGCGCGAGGCGACGACCACGTCGGCGTCGCCCTCCTCGAGGCGATCGGCGAGCAGCGGAATGGTCTCTGGCGGGTGCTGCAGGTCGCCGTCGATGACGACGCACCGGTCGGCGGCGGCGAGGCGGAACCCCTCCACGACCGCGCCGCCGAGGCCGCCGACGGGCTGCTCCCTGTGCACGACGCGCACCGGGAGCGGGGCGGACCGGGCCGCGCGGCGCACGGCATCCGCCGTGCCGTCGGAGCTGTCGTCGACGAAGAGGATCTCGGCGTCTCGGCCGGCGAGGGCGGCGGAGGCGCGGCGGACGAGCTCGGCGACGTTGTCGACCTCGTTGAAGGTCGGGACGACGACGGTCAGCTCCACCTCGCTCCTCCCTCCCGCATGTCGATCATGGTCGCACGGTGCGCTCGACATCCATCCTGCCGCGCGCCCGCCTTCGACTGGCTGGGAGATCGCGCCGCACGTGCGGGGACCCCCCTGCGCGGGCGCCCCGCGCGGCCTCCCGCGTCTCCGGGCGACGTATCCTGAGGGCATGAGCGCTCCCGCGAACGACACCATCACCCTGTTCGGCGCCGAGTGGTGCCGCGACTGCCGCCGCACCAAGGCTCAGCTCGACGAGCTCGGCGTCGAGTACGCCTACGTCGACCTCGAGGCCGACCCCGCCGCCGCGGACGTCGCGAAGGACATCTCGGGCCGCACCAACATCCCCGTGGTCGTCTACCCCGATTCGTCGCACCAGGTCGAGCCGTCGAACGCCGACGTCGAGGCCAAGCTGCGCGAGCTCGCCCTCATCTGACGCCTCGTCGGGCGGATCCCCACGCGGGCGGATCCCCGCACGGGCGGATCGCGTGGGGCATGATGGACGTGTGAGCGAGCACGTCCAGCAGGTCAGCACCCAGAACGAGATCTGGCGCGCCCGTCCCGAGGGCTCCCGCCTCGTCGGCATCGTGGTCGCGCGAGACGGCATGCCGTCCGTCGTCGAGCAGCGCGAGCTGCTCACGAGCTTCGGCGTCCCGATCGACGGCTTCCGCCACCCGGCGCCCAACGTCGTCGAGACGTGGGAGGAGCGCCTCACCCGTCTGTTCGGGCGCCTCGAGAGCGGCGACGTCGTCGTCGTGACGAGCGCCCGCGTCTTCGGCCGCGACGCCGCGGAGGAGGCGCAGACGATCGCCGAGCTCGGCCGGCGGGGCATCATCATCAAGGTGCTGTCGCACGGCACCGTCCCGGTCGGCGAGTAGCGCGCCGCGCCGGACGACGACGGGGGATCCGCGAGGGTCCCCCGTCATCGTCTCGTCGTCAGTCCGCGGCTCCCGGCCGCGTCACGCAGGCGCGCTCGAGCGGCGATCGGTTGCCGTCGCCGCGCTGCAGGATGACCTCGATGCACGTCTGGTCGGTCGACTGCAGGGGCACGACGACCGACGTGTCGGCGGTCTCCTCCCCGAACTCCGTGAGGCGCCCCTCCTCGGCGATGCCCCAGAGGTACGCGTCGCCGAGCTCGCTGTCGGCGCTGCGCCACGTGAAGGTGACCTCGTCGCCCTCGATCGTCCCCTCGAGTCCCTCCACGGGGGGCACCTCGCGCACCGTGGCGGGCTCCGAGGGCGTCTCCTCGGCGTCGCGCTGCGCGGCCACCCAGAGCAGCACCCCGGCGACCGCGCCGGCGACGACGATGGCCGTCGTCGCGAGGCCGATCACGAGCGGCCAGTTCACGCGGCGGCGCGGAGCGGGAGCCGCCTCCGGCGCCGCCGCGGCCGACGGGGCGCGGGTGACGGACTGGGCGCCGTCTCGGCCGGTCGTCCGGAACTGCGCCGGGTCGGCCTTCGGGACGCTCGACGCGTCGATCTCGACGCGCGACTCGAAGGCGTAGTCGAGGACCGGGTCGGCGCTCGGTCCGCGGCGGGGCCGGGCGACCGTCTCGTCGGAGACGTCGTCGATCGCCGGAGGCACCCACGCGGGGGCGGAGCGCGCGGGCCGCTCCGCCCGCGCGCGGATCACGGTCTCGTCGGCGACGGGCGCCTCCGCCGGGCCGGGCCGGGGGTCGCGCAGCCGCGTCGCGTCATCGGGCGGCGCGACGCGCTCGGGCGGCCGCGGGGCGCGGCGGATCGTCTCATCGGGGGCGGGATCCTCGACCGCCGGGGGCGCCGGCTGGTCCCGGGGGGCGCGACCGGACGGATCCGGCGCGCCCGCCCGAGGCGCGCGCCGCACCGTGGCGTCGTCGATCGCCGCGGCGTCGGCCGCCGGGGGCGCGGGATCCGCGCGGGTCTCCCCCGCGGTGCGCCGGAACGTCTCCCCGGCGGGGTCGGCGGCCGCGGGGCCGTCGGGGGCCGCGCGCGTCGCGTCCTCGGGCGCCGCGACGTCCGCCGACGCGTCCCGCGCCCGATCCTCCGACGGCCGGGCGTCCGGGCGGAGCGCGGCGGGGTCGTCGGCGCGCTCGTCGCCCGAGACGGCCGCCTCGCGCAGCGCCGCCGCGTCGTCGGACGCCCGAGGATCCGGGGACGCGTCCCCCTGCGCCGTGCCGCGCGCGGCGCGCAGCTCCCGCCGCGTCGTCGTCGTGCTCTCGGCCGGCCCCGCGGGATCCTCCGCCGCGGGCGGCGCGAAGGTCGACTCGGGGGCGAATCCGGTCGTCGGCGAGGGAGAGGGCTCCCCGGGAGGCGCGAACGCCGAATGGTCGATGGGCGCCGCCTCGCGCGGGATCTCGAACGGCGCCGCCGGCGCGGGGGCGGGAGGCGAGACGGGCAGGTGCACGGCGCCCGCGGCGGGCGAGCGCGGGCCGCGGGTGGCTCCGAGCCGGCGGATGCGCGTCTCGCCGATGTCGTCGGGCTCCGCCCCGGGATCCTCGGCGTCCTCGGGATGGTCGTCGAGGATGTCGATCGGAGTGACGGGATGCCCCAGCTCGATCTGCACCTTCTGCAGGGCGCGGGCGAAGGCGACCGCGCTGGGGAAGCGCGCGGAGGCGTCCTTCGCCATCGCCCGTTCCAGCACGGCGCGCAGCGACGCGGGCACATCGTCTCGCTCGAACGCGGGCAGCGGCAGCCTCTCGATGCGATCGATGAGCGCGGCGGAGGCGTTGCTCTGCCCCGGGACCTCGAACGGCGAGCGCCCGGCGAGCAGCGTGAACAGCGTCGCCCCCAGCTGGTACACGTCGCTCTCGACGCCGCTGCGGGGCGGATCCGCGAAGGCCTCGGGCGGCGACCACGGGATCGACACGCCCTGGCTCTCGTCGGGCTGGGCGGAGGTCGACGCGATGCCGAAGTCGGTGAGCGCGGGGCGGTTGTACTCGGTGACGAGGATGTTCGCGGGCTTGATGTCGCGGTGCAGCACCCCGGCGCGATGCGCCGTCTCGACGGCGGCGGCGACGGGGATCCCCGTGTGCAGCGCCTCGCCGATCGAGAACGCCTCGCGCCGATAGCGCACCTGCAGGTTGGGGCGCGGGCAGTACTCCATGACGAGGTACGGCCGGCCGTCGTCCGCGACGCCCGCCTGGTAGATGGTGACGATCGACGGGTGCGTCGAGAGCATCGCCATGACGTTCGCCTCGGCCGTGAACTGCGCGGCGGAGGTGGAGATGCGATCGGGCAGCAGCACCTTCACCGCCACGCGCCGACGCGGCAGCTTCTGCTCGTACAGGAACACGTCGGCAAAGCCGCCGGATCCCAGCACCTGCAGCGCCGTGAATCCGGCGATCTCGGGCGGGGAGGACGCGACGCGACGCGTCACGTGCGCTCCTCGACCGTGATGCGCACCTCGTCGCCGAGGTCGAGCACGTCGCCCGGCACGAGCACCGTGCGCTCCCCCGGACGCAGGCGCACCGGATCGGCGCCTCCGCGGATCAGGAGGGTGCCGTTGGTGGTGCGGAGGTCGGCGGCGATGACGGATCCGTCGTCGGAGGACAGCTCGAGGTGGCTGCGCGAGATGTCGAGCTGCGGGCTGTCGACGGCGACGAGGCGCGGCGGGGCGTCGAGCGCGACGCGAGCGGCGCTCGGGCTGCGGCCGATGATCACGGTGCGGTCGAGGGCGATCTCCTCGCCCGTCGAGAGCCGCACGCGCGGACAGGACGGGGCGGGCGGATCCGCGGACAGGTCGACGATCGTGTCGGCGGACGCCTCGCGCTCGGGCGCCGCGGCGAGGGTCGTCGCGGGGAGCGGCGACGCGGACGACGGCGTTCCCTCCGGCTCCTCGGGATCCGCGCGGGGCGCGTCGGGGGCGGGCTCCGCGTCACCCCCGACCTCCTCCGCGGCGCGGAGGGCGCGCAGCTCGGCGAGGGTCATGGTGGCTCCGTCGTGGTCGCCCTCGTCGCCGGTCCGTCGCCGGTCGCGCCGCGTCGCGGGGCGCGCCTCGCGCAGCTCCGCGACGGAGATCGTCGCGCCGTCGTGATCGCCCGCGGGCGCCGCGTCGTCGGGGACGCTCCCCGCCGGGGCGGATCCCCCGTCGGCGTCCGTCGGCGTCGCGCGCACGTCCGCCTCGGCGGGGTCCTCGGCGCCGTCCGCCGTCTCCGGCTCCGCGGGCGCTTCGGGGGTCTCGCCGTCGGCGGGGCCGGCATCCGCCGCGGACGGAGCCGCGGCGTCGGAGGCGCCTGGTTCCTCCCCCGCGTCGGGAGCGCCGCCGTCGGCGGCGGAACCGGGCGCGGGGTCCTGCGACCCGTCGGCGCTCTCGACGGAGTCGTGCCCCGGGTCCGGAGCCTCCTCCTGCGGCGGCGCCGCGGAGGCGGCGGGCGGCGCGGCGGCCTCCGGCGCCTCGGGACGAGGCGCGTCCGTCGCCAGGCCGGCGTACGCCGTCGCGGGCGGCGAGCCGGTCGTCGACACGCGAGCGGGCGAGGCGTCGAGGTCGACGACGATCGCCCAGTCGAGCCCGCGGACGGCCGCGCAGGCCGCGTCCCACGACACGGCGAGCTCGGCGGCGAGCGTCTCCTCGTATCCCGCCACGGGACCCGCGGGTACGAACGCGACGCGGCGCCCGCCGACGATGAGGATCCCGGTCATGCGTCCGTCTCCGATCGCCGGGGAAGGGTGTCCGCGTCGATCTCCACGACGCGCCAGGAGTCGCGCTCGAGGGTCTGCACCTCGATGTCCGCGCCCTCGCCGCATCCGCGCACCTCGAGCGCGTCCACGACGACGGCCGTGACGTTGTCGCGTCCGCCCGCGTGCACGGCGGCGTCGACGAGCCGCGTGGCGGCCCGCTGCGGTTCGTCCTCGCCGCGCAGCACCTCAGCGATGGCGTCTGCGTCGAGCTCGTCGGACAGCCCGTCCGAGCACACGAGCACGCGATCGCCTGGCAGGGCGGGGAGCATCCACAGCTCCGCGGCACCGGGGTTCCCGGCCCCGAGTGCGCGCGTGACGACGTGGCCGCCGACCCGAGCGCGCGCCTCCTCCAGCGTGATGCCGGCCGCGTCGACGAGCTCCTGCACGAGCGAGTGATCGACGGTGAGCTGGGCGAGGCGCCCCGAGCGCAGGAGATAGGTGCGAGAGTCGCCCACATTCACGACGAGCCAGTACCCGACGTCCTCCTGCTGCCCGGCGATGACCCCCGTCAGGGTGCACCCCGCGCCCGACTGCTGCGTCTCGGAGAACCGGTCGATGACCCGCCTGGCCTGCGCGAGCGCGTCGCGCACCTCCTCCGGGGAGACCGCCCCGCGCCCCGCGAAGCCGCTGAAGGCGCCGAGCGCGGTGGCCGCCGCGACGTCGCCTGCGTCGTGGCCGCCCATGCCGTCGGCCACGAGGAAGCAGGGCGCCGACGCGAGCGCGGCGTCCTCGTTGACGGTGCGGCGTCGGCCGACGTCCGTCGCCGCGCCCGCCGCCGTGACGATGGCGGGCTGGGTCATCCCGCGGCTCCCGGCCCCTCGAGGCTCACGGTGCGCTCGCCGATCGCGAGCACGTCGCCCGGTGCCACCTCGATCGGGTCCCCCACCGGGAGCACGCGCTCCTCGCCGCCGCGCACGAGCACGACGCCGTTCGTGGAGTGCCGGTCGACGATCTCCGCGCCGCTCGGGCCGACCCGCACCTCGAAGTGGGTCTTCGACAGGGACAGCGACGCGTCCGCGATCGCGATCGAGGTGACGCCCTGCTCGTCGGCGGGGTTGCGTCCGATGAGCGCGCGCCCGGACACCGTCGTGCGCGTGCCGTCGTCCCAGACGAGCACGACGGACGGCCCCGCCGAGCGCGCGGCCCGGTTCACGACGACCGTGTCCTCCGGCAGATCCTCGACGGGCGAGGCGGGAGCCTCCGCGGAGGCCGGCGCCTCGCGCGGGGCCGGATCCTGCGTCACACCCGGCACGAACGCGATCGGCTCGCCGGAGGGCGCGGAGGCGGGAGCGGTCGGCGGCGCGGGCTGCTCAGCCGGCGGGGCGGGCTCGGCCGGCGGAGCGGGCTCCTCGAACGCCGGGGGCGCCGCCGGAGGGATCGGCGCGGCGAACGAGGGAGGCTCATCGGAGACGGGTGCGGCGGGCGCTTCGAAGGCCGGAGGGGCCTCGAACGCCGGGGGCGCGGGCTGTGCCGGAGCGGACTCCGCCGGCTGCGCGAACGCTCCCCCGGCGGGGGGCGGGGCGTAGGCGGCGGGAGGGGCCGCTCCGTCGGAGGGCGCCGGAGCGGGCGGGAACGCGATCCCTCCCTGCGACGGCGGTGCGGAGGGCGCCGAGGGCGGGAACGCCAGCCCGGACGGGGTCTGCCCGCCGTCCCACGCGGGCGGCGCGGGATCGTGCGTCGGGAAGGACAGGTCGTGCGGCTGCGCCCAGCCCGACGCCGCGGGCGGTGCCCCGGCCGGCGCCTGCTGCGGGGGCGCCGGCGACGTCTCGGGCGCCGACGCGGTGCGGGGCGCGACGTCGACGACGATGCTGTCGGCGACGCTGTCGTGCCAGCCGCGACGGCGTCCGCTCTTATCGAAGAAGACCGAGAAGTAGCCGACGACGATGACGGCGGCGAGACCCCAGATGAGGGTGCGCAGCAGCGCGCGCCCGAAGCCGAGGGGCGCGCCCGTGTCGGCGCGCACGATCCGGATCCGCAGCAGGCGCTGGCCGACCGACCCTCCCGCCCCCTGCATCCACACGTAGACGAGGGCGACCGCGAGCGAGACGAGCAGCGGGATGAGGCCGAGCCCGAGGATGCGCGTCGGGTCGCCCCTCAGCACGGCGTCCGCGATCCCGAAGGACACGGCGCCGAACGCCGTCCCCGTCACGATGCCGATGAGCGCCCCGTCGATGAGATAGGCGCCCACGCGGCGCCCGAGGGTCGTCACGCGCCCCTCTCCCGTCGGCGCGGACGCCGCAGGGGCCGGAGCCGGCGCGACCGGCGGCGGGCCTCCCTGCTGCGGCTGGCTGGCGTAGCCCGACTGCCCCGTCGACATGCTCATGTCACTTCCCCCTCTTCGACACGGCGTCCCGTGCTTCCTGGAGCCTCTCACGAAGGCCCTGCGTCGCGCGACGCACCGGCGAATCCTTCAGCAGCGCGCGCAGGCTCAGGCGCGCCCGCAGCCGCGACCAGCGCGTCGACTTCTGACGCATCGCGCCGACCCGCTCGTCGACCCGATCCCAGTACGCCTGCACCTCGTCGTCCGTGGGGTCGACCGGCGCGAACACGCCGCCGTCGGCGGTCGCGGCGAGGACGGGCACCTCCGGGTCGTGGAAGGCCGACGCGACCGCCGCGGCCTCCTCGTGCCGCGTCGCGCCCGCGGGCAGCGCCGCGCCGCGGTAGGCGCCGAGGTCGGTCGCGCGGTCGACGAGCTCGCTCCAGCCGCCCGCGATCCGGTCGCTCGGCTCGGGCGCCGCGAGGCGCTTCCGGCGCCGCGACAGCTTGATCCCGCCGATGACGAGGAACGGCGACAGCAGCAGCGCGATCACGAGCAGGCTGACGCCGGCGATGCCGAGGATCATCCACACGAGCGGCGACAGCAGCGGCTCGTCCTGCTCGGCGTCCTCCCGCTCGTTCGGCACGAGCGGCGGCTCGTCGGCGGGCTCCTGCGGCGGGGGCGGCGGCTGCAGCACCTGCGGGCGCGGCTCCTGCCGGGGACGCTCCGTGATCTCCTCCGGCACGTTGTCCGCGGGCGGGGTGGGGTCGAACGGCACCCACCCGTATCCGTCGAACGCGACCTCCACCCACGCGTGCAGGGTGGAGCCCGAGGCGACGAACGGGTCGACGTGCGGGTCGTCCTCGCCCGCGTGGAATCCCATGACGACGCGAGCGGGGATCCCCAGCTCGCGGGCGAGGATCGCCATCGCGACCGCGTACTGCTCGTCGTCCCCCACGCGCTGCTCCGCGGTGAGGAGCTGGCTGATGCGCTGGGATCCGTGGCCCGCTCGCGACTGCGGATCGTCCTCCTCGCGGCCCGTGTCCTCCTTCGTGAGGCCGTGGCTGAAGTAGCTGTTGCGCAGCCACTCCTCGAGCGCGACCACGCGGTCGTACTGCGAGAGGGATCCGGCTTCGGCCGCCTCCGCCTCGTCGAGGATGTCGGCGGCGATCGACGCGGCGTCGACGGGAGCCTGGGCGAGGCGGGGCAGCGTCACCTTCGCGAAGTCGGCGTCGGCGAGCTGCTCGGGGGTCGGCTCCTCGGGGATCACGGCGCGCATCTCGTAGCGGTCGCCGGTCTGCAGCCCGCCCGTCACGAGGCCCGTGCCCGTGCGGTCGTTGAGGTACGTGCCGCGGCGCAGCGCGTCGAACCGCTCCCCCGACCCCTGGAAGGCCACCCGGTCGACGAGGCCGACGGCGGGCAGCCAGGCCCCGTCGTAGTCGCGGATCTCGATCTCGAGGTCGACCTCGGCGCCGTGGGCTCCCTCGGCCATGTTGCCGCGCAGGGGCGAGAACCCGCCCGACCGCAGGTCGCCCTCGTCGGACACGCTGTACACAAGCCCGTCGTAGGCGTCGAGGACGGCGAGGCGCACGCGCTCGCCCTCCGGCAGGCCGCTCACCTCGAACAGCGCCTGCTCGTCGGACGGATGGTCGCGCACGATCGACCGCCACGACTGCAGGGGGCTCGCGTACGTGTAGAGGTCGTAGGGCGGCACGATCACGTCGCGCGCCACCTCCCGCACCTCGTTGCGGGGCGCGATCGCCTCGGACGCGAGCCCCAGACCGGCCGCGACGGCGAGGATCAGCGCGCCCGAGAGGATCCGCGCGCCGGCGCCGCCCGTCGCGCCCTCGCCCGCGTGGCCCGCGACCGAGACGGCGCTGAAGCGCGGCGAGATCGCCTCGCGAAGGGCGAGCCAGGTGATCGCGACCACGACGAGGCCCGCCCCCAGCGCGAACGGCAGCCAGCGGGGCGGCGTGGAGGTGCCGAGGACGATCGTGAGCACGAGCGCGGCGGCCGCGGGCAGCAGCGCCCAGACCGGCGGCGTCACCCGCAGGGCGAGACTCCCCGCCGTGACGGCGGACACGAGCAGCAACGCGAACGGCACGAGCAGGTGACCGTCCTCCGTCGCCACGGGGACCACGGTGGTGAGGAACGACTTCCACATCGTGACCGAGCCGACGGCGAGCTCCCGCAGCGTCTCGAGCGACGGGATCACCCCGCCGATCGCCGTGTGCGGCAGGGCGAGCGCGCCGCCGAAGAGGAAGTACGCCGCGATCGTCGCCGGGGCGAGCACGAGCATGTGCCAGCGCCAGGCGGCCCCCGCCGCGGCGAGCGCGAGGCCGATCGCGACGGCGCCGTAGGCCGCGACGAAGAACCGGGCTCCGCCGAACAGCGGCCACAGCACGAGGATCGGCACGGTGAACAGCAGCAGCATCGCCGAGAGGTCGAGGATCCAGCGGCGCGCGGACAGCGGCTCCCGGGCGCGGGGGGTCCGGGCGAGCGAGGGCCCGCGGCGGCGGGTCGGCGGCGCGGCGGTCATGCGAGGGCCCTCAGCAGCGCGACGGGCAGCTGGTCGAGGGAGCCGAGCGTGACGACGTCGGCGTCGGCGATGCGGCGCAGCTGCGGATCCGCTCCCTCGTCGGCGACGCACACGAGGGTCCGCACGCCCACCGGCAGGCGCGCGGCCGCGGCCTTCAGGTCGGTCGCCGTCGCCCCGCGGCCCGTGACGAGCGCCACGAAGCTGGCCGACGGGATGTTCGCGCCGATGTAGGCGCCGAGCTCGTCGATGCCCGCGCGCACGCGGTCGCGCTCGAAGTCGGAGAGCGAGTCGAGCAGCTGCCGCTCGCTGCCCGCGCGCATCGACCGGCCCTGCGTGCGCAGGTCGACGTCGAACGCGTCGCGCAGGCCGCGACGGCCGAGCGAGGCCGCGATCGACACCGCCGTCTCGAACTCCTCGTCGCTGCGGTACTCGTGCTCGGCGTGCGAGACCGCGATGACGAAGTGCGACCGGCGGGTCTGCTCGTAGGTGCGCATCATGAGGGTGCCCGTGCGCGCGGTCGAGCGCCAGTGCACGTGCCGCAGGTCGTCGCCGGGCTGGTACTCGGTCAGCGCGTGGAACGAGATGTCGTCGCGCGCGAGGTCGGTCGTGGGCAGGCCCTCGAGGTCGCGGACGAATCCGAGCGTCTGGCCCTCGAAGACCACCGAGCGCGGATGCACGAACAGCTCCGTGGGCTCGTCGCGCTGCTCGACCCGCTCGAACAGGCCGAGCGGGTCGCCGCGCATGATGCTGACGGGGCCGACGGGCAGCACCCCGCGGCGCTGGGTGGGGATCCGGAACAGCTCGGTGACGCGCTCGCCCGCCGCCAGGCGCCGCACGAGGAACACGCCCCTGCCGTCGCCGACGGGCAGCACGACGCGCGAGGACGGGATCGCGCGGCTCGTCGTGTTCGCGAGGATGAGGCCGCCCTGGGCGAACTCGCCGACGACGACCCGGTCGCGCGTGAGGTCCAGCTCGACCTCGTAGCGGGTGCTGCCGAGGAGGAAGCAGGCGCAGGCGAGGACGATGACGGTGAGCACGATCGCGCCCGTCGTCAGCTCGCGCCATCCGTACAGCGGTCCGAGGATCCACAGCGCGATGGCGCCGACGATCGCGAGCCATCCGACCGGGCGCACGACCCGCGCCGCGCGGCCGACGGCGCGCGCCGCCTGCGCCGCGAGGTACCCGGCGACGCGCCACCAGGAGGCGCGGGGCGCCTCGGCCGGAGCGAACGCGGGGGTGGCCGGGTCGACGGGCGCGCCCGAGGGCGCCATGTCGGCGGGGACGCCCGCGATCGGCGCGGAGGGAGGGGTCGGACTGCTCATCGGCGGATGCTCGCGTGCGGTCAGGAGGCCGGCTGCTGCGCGCGGTTCTGCGGGGCCGGGACGTCGCTCAGCACGCGCTGCACGACGGTCGACGCGGCGACGCCCGAGAACTCGGCCTCGGGGTCCATCACGAGGCGGTGCGCCCAGACCGGCTGCGCGAGCACCTTGATGTCGTCGGGGATCACGTAGTGGCGCCCCTGGGCGGCCGCCCACACCTTCGCGAGGCGGATCATGGCGAGCGCGCCTCGCACGGAGACGCCGAGCCGCGTGTCCTGGTCGGCGCGGGTGGCCTCGGCGAGGTCGGCGGTGTAGCGCAGCACCGCCGCGTCGACGTGCACCGTCGCGGCGAGGTCGGCCATGTCGGCGACGGCCTCCGTCGTGATGAGCGGCGTGAGCTTCGCCGAGGGGTTGCGGTCGGCGGCGCCCGCGAGGATCCGCTCGGTCACCTCCGCGGTCGGGTAGCCGATCGACGCCTTGATGAGGAACCGGTCGAGCTGCGCCTCTGGCAGCTTGTAGGTCCCCGCCGTCTCGATCGGGTTCTGCGTCGCGAGCACGAGGAAGGGCCGGCCGACGTCGTGCGTGACGCCGTCGATCGTGACGCGCCCCTCCTCCATCACCTCGAGGAGCGACGACTGGGTCTTCGGCGAGGCGCGGTTGATCTCGTCGGCGAGCAGGATCGACGTGAACACCGGCCCCTGGTGGAACTCGAAGCTCTGCGTCTTCTGGTCGTAGATCGTCACGCCCGTCACGTCGCTCGGCAGCAGGTCGGGCGTGAACTGGATGCGGTTCGACGTGCCCTGCACGGTGGCGGCGAGGGCCTTCGCGAGGCTCGTCTTCCCCGTGCCGGGGGCGTCCTCGAGCAGCACGTGCCCCTCGGCGAGCATCGACGCGAGCACGAGGCTCACGACGTCGCGCTTGCCCATGAGGGCGCGGTCGACGTTGTCGACCAGGCGGCTGAAGGTGCCCTGGAACCAGCCGGCCTGCTGGGGCGTCATCGTCATCGGGTTCTCGCTTTCGTGGGGAGGGGAGGTGTCACTCTGAGGGCGGCGGGGGGAGCTTGATCTTGCCGGCGTCGCCGCTGTCTCCGGGGACGAGCTCGCGCCCGGTCCCGTTGTCCCACTGCGAGCGCACCTCCAGCTCGATGGTGCTGCCCGCCTTCGCCTTGTCGAAGCACGGGAGGCTCTCGAGTGTGCCCGACCCCGACATCTCTGCGGTGCCCCGGTCGGTGCTCCAGAAGAGATTGTTCTTGTACGAACAGGTGAGCTCGTACGTGCCCGGCGTGACGTTCGCGTAGTCGAGCACGGGGCGATCCTTGCTGCCGACCTTCAGCTCGAACGACGGCTCCGGAACGGGGACATCGCCCTGGATGCCGGAGGATTTCTGCCCGTCGTCCACTGGTGCGGTATCGCGGGCGTAGACCTTGATCCGGACCCGCTCGCCCGGCGGGAGCGGGATAGTCGTCGTCTCGTCGTACCGCTGCCTGTTGCCGTCCCAGCGCCGGTCGTAGAGGAGGCGTCCGTCGCGCCCCTCGATGTAGACGGTGAGCGCCCGCAGAGGGTAGCCGTTTGTCTCCTGGACGACGCGGAGATCGAGATCGCCGCCACGGAAGGTCCACTGGATCACCGGATCGGGCAGAGGACCGAAGGGGCGCACGGAGTCCGGCGTGCTCCCCGCCTCGCCGGGCAGACGTCCCTCGCCCCCCATCTGGGAGTAGGCGCGCACGGCGACCGTGTAATCCTGCCCGTTGACGGCAGGGATGGTCGTGGTGAGCCGGTCGCCGTCTCGCCCGATCTTCGGGACGTCCCTCCAGGTCGACGACGGCCCGCTGAGGCGGTACTGGTAGCCCAGCTCCTCATCGCGGGCTCCGTTGCCCTCTGCAGGCGCCCAGCTCAGGTGGAGCGCGCCGTCCGCGCCTGCCGCGCGCACCTCGCTGACCGGCCCCGGCTCGCTGTACGAGCGGATGCCCTTCGTCTGGTCGCTATACGCGCCCCTCCCCTCGCGGTTGAGCGCCGCGAGCGAGAAGCGGTAGTCCTCGGTCGAGGTCTTGAGCGCGAAGCGGATCTCGGTGCGGCCGTCGGCGACCTGCGTGATCGTCTCCGCGACGCCCCCGCGGTGATGCACCTGCACCGCCCACTTCTCGATCTTCGCGCCTCCGTTCGACACCCTCTCGGGCAGCGCGAGGGTGAAGATGTTCTCCCCGATGCTGCTCCGCTCGCGGGTGACGGACGGCACGCCGGGCTTGTCGGGCACGGTCGCCGGGTACTCCCACGCGCTCCACGGGCTCCACGCCCAGTCGTCGATGCTCCGCACGTCCGCGCGGTTGACCGCCGCGACCTGGAAGCGGTACTTCGTGCCGTTGACGAGCTCGTTCCGGATGTAGCTCGTGGCGGCCCGGCCGGTGAGGTCGATGACCTTCTCCTCGCCGCCGCCCTGCATGCGCAGGTAGTGGCCCGTCACGGGAGAGCCCTCGCTGCGCGGCTTGTTCCACGCGATGCCCAGCCGCTGATCGCGCTCCCCCTTCGCGAGCGAGTATCGCGGCGCCGCCGGGGCCTCGGGCTTCACGTCGGGGCGCACGACCGCGCTCGTCGCCGATGCGGGCGAGGGGCCGACCTCGTTGATCGCGCTCACGACGAACTGGTACTCGCGGTTGTTCACGAGCCCCTCGAGACGGCACACGGTCGACCGGCACTCCTGGCTGTATCCGCTGCCGAGCGTGTCCTCGACGAGGTACTCGCCGATCTCCGCGCCGTTGTTCGACGGCGCGGTCCACGACAGGGTCGCCTGGCGGTTGCCGACCTCGCTCGCGCGGGGAGTGCCCGGCCGATCCGGGACGCCCAGCACGGTCGCGGTGATGCGGCCCTGCACGTAGCGGTCGGAATCGTCCGTGAGGTCGGCGATCGTGTAGCGCACCGTGAGGTATCCGTGGAAGGACCCTCCCGGCGTCACCGACACCGAGTCGTCCGTGTAGGACACGGACGCGTCGCCCGCCTCCACGCGCGCGTCGATGACCCGCAGGGGCCCGTCTCCCTCGAACGGGTTGAAGTCGTTGCCGAGCACCGCGACGTCCAGCTGCTCGCCCTGGTGCACCTCGCCGAGCGCGTCGTCGACGGCGCCGGGGAGGGGCCGGCCCGATGCCGACACGGTGATGCCGACCTGTCCGCTCACGGGGTCGTTCTCGCCGTCGCTCACGGCCAGCTCGACCGTGGCGTTGCGGCCCCTGGCCTCGGGCGTCGCCTCCACGGTCAGGGTGCTTCCCGAGACCTCGGCGGTCACGCCGTCCGGCAGGGTGCTGGTCGCCGTGTAGGAGATCGGATCCTCGTCGATGTCGAACGTGCGCTGCGCGAGGTCGATCGTGACCGGGCCGTCGCCCGCGCCCACCGTCGTGGTCGTGTTCGTGAACTCGGGCGGCTCGTTCTCGGGCGTCGTGACCGTGATCGGCAGCGTGATGACCGACTTGCGGCCGTCGGGGTCGTCCGGCCCGTCGCCGTCGGTCACCTCGAACGTGATGTCGTCGGATCCCATGTAGCGGTACTCCGACCGGTACTGGAGGGTCGTCGGGTCCTTCACGAGCGCGGATCCGTCGCCGTGGTTCACCGACACCCGGTCGCTCGAGGTGATGCGCACGTCGAGGCCGTCGGCCACCTGCACGTAGTCGGCGAGGGGGATCTCGACGACCTTGTTGCTCTGCACCTCGATCGCCGCGCCCTCCTTCGCGACGGGGCGCAGGTCGTCCTTCGCGGGCACGATGAGGAACGCCGACGCCTCGTTGCCGTCGATGTCGGTGACCGTGTACGGGATCGTCTGGCGGCGATCGTCGATCGCGACCCGCACCCAGCCGGGGCCCTTCGCGGGCAGCGGCTCGACCCGGTCGACGGCGAGCTCGAGCGCGTCGGTCGTGCCGTCCGGATCCTCGTCGTTCTCGAACAGGTCGATGTCGGCCGTGAAGTCGCCCGTCACCATGTCGATGAGCACGCGGTCGTCGCGCGCGATGGGCGATTCGAGGGGCACGTCCTCGGCGACGGTCACGTGCACGACGCCGCGCGCCTCGTTGCCGACCTCGTCGCGGATCGCGTACTCGAACTGCGTCTGGGTCGGGTTCTGGGGGGCGGTCACGACGATGCGGTCGCCCGAGACCTCCACGCGCAGATCGGACCCGTCCGGCAGCGCGATGCCGTCGCTCACGAGCCCGAACGTGTCGCCCTCGGGGTCGGAGTCGTTCGCGAGCACGGGCACCGAGACGGTGCGCCCCGGGCGCATCGCGATCTCGTCGGTCATCGCGTTCGGCGGCTGGTTGGTGCCTTCGGGGGGCGCGATGCCGATGCGCACCGTGCCGATGGCCTCCTCGCCGAACGTGTCGACGACGCGGTACCGGAACGCGTCGACGCCCGATGCGTCGCGATACGCCTCGAAGGTGAAGAAGTCGGGGCCGATCTCGGTGATGCGGCCCTTGCTCGGGGCCGACGAGATGCCGACGAGATCGACCATGTCACCGTCGGGGTCGATGCCCTCGAGGGGGATCTCGACGCGCGACGACGAGCCCGCGATGGCCCGCGCCGTGACGCTGCGGGCGTTCGGCGCCGAGTTGCTCTCCTCGTTCCACGGCGTGATGTCGATGCGGATGAGCCCGGCGCTCTTCTGCCCCTGGCTGTCGACGATCTCGTAGATCGCGGTCGCCTGACCGCTCGCGCCCTCGGCGGCGCGGAACCGCACCGTGTCCTGGGAGACGAAGATCTGACCCTGCTCCTCGTCGGGCGCCTCCACGAACTCGGGAACCACCTGGAAGGTGTCGCCGTTCGGGTGGTGGTCGTTGTCGGTCACGGGGATCGTGACGATGTCGCCCGCGCGCACCGTCGCGCTGTCGTCCTCGGCCACGGGGGGCTGGATCGTGTCGCTCGGCGGCACGGGGATCACGACGATCTCGCCCGAGGCCGACTTCCGCCCGTTGTGGATCGTGTAGCTCACGACCACCTGCTCCGAGAGCATCGCGCGGTCCGTGATGCGCACGGTCTGGTGGGCGAGGACGGCGGCCGAGACCCCGGATCCGTCCGGCGCGGACACCGACTGCACGACGAGCACGCCGCCCGACGGATCCTGGTCGTTCTGCAGCACGTCGACGAGCACCTCGCCGCCGCCCGGCAGGTAGGCGGTGTCGCGCACCGCGACGGGCGGATCGTCGGACGTGTTCTCCTGCGGCAGCACGTCGACGCGCACGAGGCCGGGCGCCGACTGCGGACCGGCGACCGCCGTGTACTCGAGGTAGTAGGTGCCCGCCTCGTCGGAGGTGACCTCGAAGGTGCCGTTCTGGTGGTCGACCTGCAGGCCCAGCTCGGGGATCTCGCTGACCGCGGAGAGCGTCAGCTCCTCGCTCGCCGCGTTGATGTCGTTCACGAGCGGCTCGACCGTCGCGGTCTCGCCCTCGTAGAGCACGGCGTGGTCGGCGTTCGTGACGGGCCGCACGGTGCCGACGGGGCGCACGTCGAGGGCGAGTGATCCCGTCGCCTCGGCGCGGCCGTCGGAGATCGAGACGTCGACCTCGATCGGCCCCTCCTGTCCCGAGCGCGCGTGGTAGGTGACCTGGCCGTCGGCCGTGAAGGTCACCTCGTCGCCCTCCGCGGGCGTCACGCCGGCGAGGAAGATGTCGTCGCCGTCGGGGTCGATCCAGTCGGGCAGCACGTTGTACGTGACGGACCCGCCGGTCTCGACGGCGACCGTCGGCTGCAGCGGCTTCTGCACGGGCGCCTGGTTCTGCTCGTCGGACTGCACGGAGAACGTGACCCGGCCGGTGTCGGATCCGCCGCGCCCGTCCTCGACCGTGTAGGAGAACGTGCCCGTGCCGGTCGCCTCGTTCGGGGGAACCGTGATCTGGAGCGCCTTGCCGTCCTGGATCGGCTCGACCGTGCCGATCGCGGGCTGCTCGGACACGGTGACGGTGAGCAGGTCGCCGTCGGGGTCGTTGTCGTTGTCGAGCACCGGCAGCACGGCCGAGCGCCCCGCGCGCACGCCGTACTCGTCGTCGCCCGCCTCCGGCGGACGGTTGTCCTGCGTGCGGTCGGGGGGCTGCACCTCGGTCGCGTCGGTCTGCTCGACCTCCTCCGACTCCTGGTCGTCGCCCTCCGGCGGCGTCAGGTCGTCCCAGTTGTCGACGATCTGCAGCTCGTCCGACGCCAGCCAGGAGCGCCCGCCGACGCCGTCGTTCACGACGACGGCCGTCCCGCGCGCCCGCAGGGTCAGCGACGCGTCACCCGCCGCGTCCGGCAGCGGCGTCGCGAGGTCGCGGTCGGTGCCGGGGCAGTCACGGACGAAGAGGTTCGCCCCGCGCCAGGCGGCGTAGGCGCACCCGTCGACGACGACCGGGGTGGTCGCCTCGCCCTCGCCTCCCGCGGCGACGGACGCCGCCTCGGATCCGTCGAGAGGCACCGTCAGCAGCGCGGACGACGTGGCCACGCGCACCGCGGAACCGCTCTCGGCGTCGTCGGCGAGGCGCATGCCCTCGCCCGTGCCGACCGAGGTCGCCAGCCCGTCCGGGGTGATCACGAGCCCCTCGGCGGCGTTGAGCACGACGGGCACGCGGCCGACCGAGGTGATCTGCAGGGCGTCGCCGTCGGCGACGTTCTCGATCTGCCGTTCGACCGGCTCGTCGGCGGGAGAGCCGTCGCGGGTGGTCTCGATGGTCGTGATCGTGCGCTGGGAGGCGGACGCGACGTGCACCGCGCCGTCGACGCCGACGGTCACGACCGCGTCGGAGGGCACCTCGAGCGTCGGCTCGCTCTCCTCGACCGAGAAGGATCCCATCTCGGCGGCCGGCATCACGAACAGCGCTCCGTCCTCGGGCTCGAGGATCGCGAGGGTCTCGCCACCCTGCTGCACGGACGATCCGGCGTCGACCATGACGCGCTCGCCGAGCACCATCGCGGCGCCGTCCACCCGGGAGAGGGAGTTGTTGCCGGCGTCGTGCACGAAGACGTGCGGTCCGGTCTGGAGCACCCGCACCTGATCCGACTCGGCGCCGCGCAGCTGGCCGTCGAGCAGCGCCGACTCGGTGCCGAGGTGCCCGATGACCTCGGCGGAGGTCTTCGTGACCCACACCGCTCCGTCGTCGAGCTCGACCTCGGCGGTGGGGTTGCCGTCGTAGGCGACGGCGAACGTGGTGAGCGCGACGGCGCCGACGGTGAGCACGCCGATGCTGGCGATCGTTCCCTTTCGCCCACGCGTCCACGACACGGCTCTCATCGAATGATGCTCCCCCAAGCAGTCCTGCGGCACGCGACGCCGTCGCGACGTCCTCGCGTCCGTCACACATTACCGCGACAATCGACGAGGACGGATCGTTCTCGGGCGG